>NZ_JBHNYP010000016.1:0-64943 GCF_054960655.1 Micrococcus sp. PSi08
GCGACTCACAGAACGTCCGGACCGAATGAAGGGGGCGGCTCAGAACCTGATGGCCGAGGCCGCCCGGCAGACCACCGGCTACAGGTTCGCCTCCACCGAAGACCGGGAAGCGATCGTCGGCCTCGTGGTCGACGCCGCCGAGTCCGTGTCGCTGCGGCTGACCCCGCCCGAGCTCGCTTCGAGCCCCGCGGCGTTCCGCCGCCCGGATGGCACATCAGTGTTCCGGCCGAAGCACTCGGCCGTGTTCTCCTCCGAGGTTCTGCTGGCGGCCGAAGACCGCCTCCTCGAGCGCGCCCGCACCACTACCGGCCCGACCGTGCCGTTGGCGACGGTAGAGCGGATCACGGCCCGGCCCGACCGGGAGGGCCGCACCCTCGGCCCGGACCAGGCGGACGCGTTGGCGAGGATCGCGCTGTCAGGCCGGATGATCGACGTGCTCGTAGGGCCGGCCGGGGCTGGGAAGACGACGGCGATGAACGCGCTGCGCCGAGCGTGGGAGCACGAGCACGGCCGAGGCTCTGTCGTCGGCCTCGCTCCGTCCGCGGTCGCGGCGCACGTCCTCGCCGACGACCTCGGGATTGCCGCCGAGAACACGGCGAAGTGGCTGGACACCCACGACCGCACCGGGGCCACGTTCCGCCGGGGGCAGCTCGTCATCGTCGATGAGGCGTCGATGGCCGGCACCCTCGCCCTCGACCGCATCACCGCCCTCGCCACCGCGGCCGGGGCGAAGACGTTGGTCGTCGGGGACTACGCTCAGCTCCAGTTGCCGACCGCGGCCGGCGCCTACGCGATGCTCGTCCACGACCGGGATGACGCCCCCGAGCTCACCGCCGTGCACCGCCTCGCCCACGCCTGGGAGAAGACTGCCTCCCTCGGCCTGCGCCACGGCGACACCAGCGTCATCAACGCCTACGCGGACCACGGCCGCATCGCCGAAGGCGACAGCGAGGCGATGGTCGAAGTCGCCTACCGGGCGTGGCGCGCCGACACGCTGGCCGGGCGGGCGGCGGTGCTCGTGGCCGACTCCAACGAAGCCGTGCTCGCCCTCAACCGGCGAGCCCGCGCCGAGCTGATCCTTGACGGCATCGTGAACGCCCTCCGCGAAGTCGAACTGCACGACGGCACCCGCGCCGCCGCCGGGGACACCGTCATCACCCGACACAACGACCGGCGCCTGCGCTCCGGGCGTGGCTGGGTCAGCAACAGCAACAGGTGGACGGTCACCGACGTCCGCGACGACGACTCCCTCGCCCTCCGCCGTGCTGGCCGGAAGCGAGGTGGCTCCGTCGTGATCCCGGCCGACTACGCGGCCGAGCATCTGGAGCTCGGCTACGCCGTCACGTCGCATTTTCGGAGAAGTATGAACGGTCTGGACGCCTGGGGGTCAAGAGGTCGTGGGTTCAAATCCCGCTAGCCCGACCACGTCGACGAAGCCGGAGTTCAGCAGTTCGGGGCTCCGGCTTCGTCGTACCCGGCGCGGAGCAGCCTGGTCCGCCACTCTCCGTCGGTCGGGCGGGGCGGTTCAGGACGCGAACAGCACGTGCGTGTCCGGCACGACGGCCCGGCCGCCGAGGGCCCTGAGTTCCAGCAGGCAGGCCGCGCCCACCACCTCCGCACCCCGTGCCTCGATGAGCCGTCGGCCGGCGGCGAGGGTGCCGCCCGTGGCGAGGACGTCGTCGAGCAGGAGCACCCGTGACCCGGCCCGCAGGTCCTCGGAGACCTCGATGCTCGCGGTCCCGTACTCCAGCGTGTAGTCCGCGCGGGCTGCGGGCGCCGGGAGGCGCCCGGCCTTGCGCAGCGGCACGAGGCCGGTGCCTGTCAGGACGGCGGCCGCCCCGGCGAGCAGGAACCCGCGGGCCTCGAGGCCGGCCACGAGGTCGAACCGCCCCTCGAACGGCGCCACCAGGGCCTCAACACACTCCCTCAGGGCGCGGGCGTCGGCGAGCAGGGGCGTGATGTCCTGGAAGGCCACGCCCGGGCTGGGATGGTCGGGGACCACACGGATGAGCGAGCGGGCACGGGCGATCTCGGAGGTGACGGACACGGCCTCCACTCTAGGACGTACGCCGCCCGGGCCGCGGATGTGATCGGCGTCATCGGGCGGGGAGTTTGCTCTGGCTCCCTCAGGGGAGGACAGTAGATCGGTGGAAAATCCCCAGAATCCTCTCGCGGGCCGCGTGCCCGACGTCGAGCCGTCCGCCCGCGTGGCGGCGTCGACGGCCACCCGTCCCGACGACGCCACCCCCGACTGGCGCGGCCGCCCGTTCCTCGGCCAGCCCGGCCCGCTGGCGAACCTGTTCTCCGTGGAGCTGTGGGAGCGCTTCTCCTTCTACGGCATGCAGGCGATGCTCGTGTACTACATGTCCTGGACCGCCGCGGAGGGCGGCCTCGGGATCGACCCGGCCGTGGCCACGGGCATCGTCGGCGCCTACGGCGGCATGGTGTACGTGTTCTGCATCCTCGGCGGCTGGGTCGCCGACCGCCTGCTCGGTTCCGAGCGCACCATGTTCGTCAGCGCCGTCGGGATCATGTTGGGCCACATCGCGCTGGCCCTCGTCCCGGGCGTCCCGGGCCTGACCCTGGGCCTCGTGCTCGTCGCCGTCGGTTCGGGCGGCCTCAAGGCCAACGCCACGAACCTCGTCGGCTCCCTGTACTCCCGCGAGGACCCCAAGCGCGATGCCGGCTTCTCCATCTTCTACATGGGCGTGAACATCGGCGCCCTCTTCGGCCCGCTGCTCACCGGCCTGGCACGCGACACGATGGGCTTCCACGTGGGCTTCGGCCTCGCCGCCGCCGGCATGGCCATCGGCCTGACGCAGTACGCCCTGACCCGCAAGAACCTGCCCACGGACGTGCACCGGGTCCCGGATCCGCTGCCGCGGTCGCAGTACGGCCGCTGGGGCCTGATCGGCCTGGGGATGGTCGCCGTCGTCGTGGCCCTGTTCCTCACGGACGTCATCACCCTGGACAACCTCTCCGACGCCGTCGTCGTGCTCGCCGCCGTCGCGGCCATCGCGATCTTCGCGGTCCTGCTGACCTCGACGAAGGTCTCGGAGGAGGAGCGCTCGCGCGTGAAGGCGTTCATCCCGCTGTTCATCGGCACGTCCGTGTTCTTCGCCCTCTTCCAGCAGCAGTTCACCGTGATCGCGCTGTACTCCGAGCACCGCCTCGACCGGAACCTGTTCGGCTGGCTCATGCCCATGGAGTGGGTCAACTCCATCAACCCGATCTTCATCATCGTGTTCGCCCCGGTGTTCGCCGCGCTGTGGACCAAGCTGGGCGCCCGCCAGCCCGCCACCCCGGTGAAGTTCGGCATCGGCATCGTCCTGATCGGCATCGCCTTCCTGCTGTTCATCCCGGTGGCCGACGTCGTCGCCGTGCCGCTGCTGTGGCTGACGCTGATCCTCTTCGTCTGCACCATGGGCGAGCTGCTCGTCTCCCCGGTGGGCCTCTCCCTGGCCACCAAGGTCGCCCCGCGCAGCTACCCGGTGATGATGGTGTCGCTGTACAACCTGTCCGTCGCCCTGGGCACGGCCCTGGCAGGCTCCCTGGCCGGCTCCTACTCGGAGCAGAACGAGGTGGGCTACTTCGGCATGATCGGTGCGGTCACCCTGGGCGTGGGCCTGCTCGTGCTGGCCATCGCCAAGCCGGTGCGTCGCGGCATGCGCGGCGTGCTCTGAGCGCGCCAGTGGCGCGAATCACGCGCCGCTCGGTAGTCTGCGAGACGACGTCATCACTCCCGACCACACAAAGGACGCGCACTCCATGAGCTCCATCCCCGAAGGCCTGAAGTACTCCGCCGAGCACGAGTGGATCGCCGAGGCCGGTGCCGCCGGCACGGTCCGCGTGGGCATCACCGACTTCGCCCAGGATGCGCTGGGTGACGTCGTCTACGTGGACCTGCCGGAGGTCGGCACCGAGGTCACCGCGGGCACCGCGGTGGGCGAGGTCGAGTCCACGAAGTCCGTCTCGGACATCTACGCCCCGGTCTCCGGCACCGTGGCCGCCGTCAACGACGAGCTCGACGGCGAGCCCGGCCTGGTCAACTCTGCCCCCTACGAGGGCGGCTGGCTGTTCGAGATCACCCTCGCGGACGAGGCCCAGCTCGAGGGCCTCATGGACGCCGAGGGCTACGCCTCGCACACCAGCTGAGCCCCGTCCGCCGTCGCCCCGTCGCTGGCCGGCGGGGCGACGGCGTCCCCTTCGTCTCTCCATCCGGCGCCGCGGCGCCGGCCCCCGCACAGGAGCACCCCATGAACCAGCCCGGACGTGAACCGGACCTGTCCACCTCCGCCATCAACCTCACCGAGCTGGCGCCGCTGGTCTCGGCGGACCTCACCCGCGAGGAGTCGGACGCGATCCGCGCCCTCCCGGCCGGTTCCGCGCTGCTGCTCGCCCACGAGGGCCCGGACCAGTCCGCCCGCTTCCTGCTGGACGAGGACGTGGTCTCCGTGGGGCGCCACCCGGACGCGGACATCTTCCTCGACGACGTCACGGTCTCCCGTCGTCACGCGGAGTTCCGGGCCGAGGACGGCGGCCATCGGCTCGTGGACCTGAACTCCCTCAACGGCACCTTCGTGAACCACGACCGCGTGGACGAGATCCTGCTGCGCTCCGGGATGCACGTGCAGATCGGCAAATACCGGCTCACGTACTACGCCGCACCGGCGCGGGGCTGAGCCGTCATCCCCGTGACCGATCCGCGCCCGCGACCCGACGCCGTCCCCGCCGCCCGCCCTGCGGGCCGGCTGGGCATCGGCGAGGTCGTGGCCGCCCTCGAAGCCGAATTCCCCGGCGTCACCGCGTCCAAGGTGCGCTTCCTGGAGGAGCGTGGCCTCGTCCTGCCCGAGCGGACTCCCGCCGGCTACCGGCGCTTCCGGCCCGGGGACGTGGACCGGCTCCGGTTCGTCCTCGCCCTGCAGCGCGACCACTTCCTGCCGCTCAAGGTCATCGCCGACCACCTGGCCGCGCTGGACCGCGGCGAACGCCCCACCGGCCTGCCCGGAACCGCGGCGGTCCCGGCGTCCTCGGACGCGGAGCGGCTCGGCCGCGAGGTCGCCGGGGGTCGCCGGTCGTGGACCCGCGCCGAGCTCGCCGCCGAATCCGGTGCGGGCGAGGAGCTGCTGGCCGAGCTGGATCAGTACTCGCTCCTGCCCGTCGATCCCGACGGCGGCTACCCGAGCCACGCGATGGACGTGGCCCGGGCCGCCGTCGTGCTCGCGGGCCACGGCCTGGAGCCCCGGCACCTCCGCCCGCTGCGGGCCGCGGCCGACCGCGAACTGGGCCTGGTGGAGCGCGCCGTCGCCCCGCTGCAGGCCCGCCGCGACGCCGGCACCCGCCCCCGCGTGGCCCGCTCGGCACGCGAGATCGCGCAGGCCAGCCTGCGGCTGCATGCGGCCCTCGTGGCCGTGGGACTGGAGCAGTGGGATGACTGAGCCGCGCCCCGTGCCCGCCGCCGACGCCGGCGACGTGCCGCTCTCCGTGCTCGGCGTGCGTGTCGAGCTGCCCGAACAGCACCACGTGATCCTGCTGGTGGATCCGCCCGGCCGCACGATGGTCCCGCTGTGGGTGGGCGCGCCCGAGGCCGCCGCCGCCGCGCTCGCGCTCGAGGGCGTCCGCGCGCCCCGGCCCCTCACCCATGAGCTGCTCCTGGCCGCCGTCGACGCCCTGGGCGCCGAGGTCGTGCGGGTGCGCCTCACCGAGGTCCGGGACGAGGTCGTGCACGCCGAGCTCGTGCTCTCCACGGGCGCCCGGGTCGACGCCCGCGCGTCGGACGCCGTCGTGGTCGCCCTGCGCGCCGACGCCCCCGTGCTCGGCAGCCCCGCCGTGCTCGCGGACGCCGGCATGCCGGCGCGGACGGGGGAGGAGGACGCCGGCCAGGAGCGCGCCGTCGAGGACTTCCGCGACTTCCTGGACACGGTGCGCCCCGAGGACTTCGCCTGAGCGGAGCCGGCGCGACACGGCGCGGTCTCGCCGCCGGCTTCGTTGACCGTCCCCGGACCCGCGCGTACCTTCGAGGGGAAGAGGGCCCCGCCACCCGGAGCGCCTCCGTCGCCCTCCCCACGGTCACCGGGGAGCGCCGCCACGGTCACCGGCGGCACACGACGGTCGCGTCCCCCTCCCCGCACCGGGGGCCCCGCACCAGGAGGTTCCCCGTGACACCCACTGCAGGTCCTGGCCGGCCCCCCGCGCTCGGCGCCCAGGGCACGCTCTTCGACGAGGGCAGGACCCAGGGCGACGACGTCGGCTTCCGCGGTCCCACCGCGTGCAAGGCCGCCGGCATCACCTATCGCCAGCTCGACTACTGGGCCCGCACGGATCTCGTGGCCCCCACGGTCCGCAGCGCCTCCGGCTCCGGCTCCCAGCGGCTGTACTCGTTCCGCGACATCCTCGTCCTCAAGGTGGTCAAGCGCCTCCTGGACACCGGCGTCTCGCTCCAGCAGATCCGCACCGCCGTGGGCCACCTGCGCGAGCGGGGTGTCGAGGACCTGGCGCAGATCACCCTGATGAGCGACGGCGCCTCGGTGTACGAGTGCACCTCGGCAGACGAGGTCGTGGACCTCGTCCAGGGCGGCCAGGGCGTCTTCGGGATCGCCGTCGGCCGCGTGTGGCGCGAGGTCGAGGGCAGCCTCGCCGAGCTGCCGCGCGAGAGCGTGGTGGGCGCCCCCGAGCCGGGGGACGAGCTGGCCGGGCGGCGTCGGGCCCGCCGCTCCGCCTGACCCTCCACCGCGGGCGCCCCGGAGGGCCGAGCCAGTCATCTTTCGTCTCGCAACGGTGACTGTGCGCGACATGAGGCGGAACTCCGGCGCGGTGTGACACACTGCCAACCATGACCGCACCTGTCGAGAACTTCACCCCTCCAGAGGACGCGGCCGGGTCGACCGGAGCCGGCGCCGTCTTCTCCAAGGTCTTGGTGGCCAACCGCGGCGAGATCGCCGTCCGCGCCTTCCGCGCCTGCTACGAGCTGGGCGCCCGCACCGTCGCCGTCTTCCCCTACGAGGACCGCAATTCGATCCACCGCCAGAAGGCGGACGAGGCCTACCGCATCGGCGACGAGGGCCACCCCGTGCGCGCCTACCTCGACGTGGACGAGATCATCCGCGTGGCCAAGGACGCCGGGGCCGACGCGATCTACCCGGGCTACGGCTTCCTGTCGGAGAACGCCGGCCTGGCCCGCGCCGCGGCCGAGAACGGGATCACCTTCGTCGGCCCGCCCGCCGACGTCCTCGAGCTGACCGGCAACAAGGTCGAGGCCCTGCGCGCGGCCAAGCGCGCGGGCATCCCCACCCTGGCCTCCTCGGACCCGAGCGCCGACGTCGAGTGGCTCCTGGAGCAGGCCGAGGAGATCGGCTTCCCCATCTTCGTCAAGGCCGTCGCCGGCGGCGGCGGCCGCGGCATGCGCCGCGTCGAGCGCCGCGAGGACCTGCGCGGCTCCCTCGAGGCCGCGATGCGCGAGGCGGACACCGCCTTCGGCGACCCCACCGTGTTCCTCGAGCAGGCCGTCCTGCGGCCGCGGCACATCGAGGTCCAGATCCTCGCCGACGGCGAGGGCAACGTCGTGCACCTCTTCGAGCGGGACTGCTCGCTCCAGCGCCGCCACCAGAAGGTCATCGAGATGGCCCCGGCCCCGAACCTGGACGAGGAGATCCGGCAGGCCCTGCACCGGGACGCCGTCGCCTTCGCCAAGGAGATGGGGTACGTCAACGCGGGCACCGTCGAGTTCCTCGTGGACACGGCGGGCGAGCGTGCGGGCCAGCACGTGTTCATCGAGATGAACCCCCGCATCCAGGTGGAGCACACCGTGACTGAGGAGGTCACGGACGTGGACCTGGTGAGCGCGCAGCTGCGCATCGCCGCCGGCGCCACCCTGCCCGAGCTGGGCATCACCCAGGACGCCCTCCAGGTCCGCGGCTTCGCCATCCAGTGCCGCATCACCACCGAGGACCCGGCCAACGGCTTCCGCCCGGACACCGGCACCATCACCGCCTACCGCTCGGCCGGCGGCTCCGGTGTGCGCCTCGACGGCGGCACCATCTACGCCGGTGCGGAGATCAGCCCCCACTTCGACTCCATGCTGGTCAAGCTCACCTGCCGCGGACGCGACTACGCCACGGCGGTGCGCCGCGTGCGCCGCGCCCTGGCAGAGTTCCGCGTGCGCGGCGTGGCCACCAACATCCCGTTCCTGATGAACGTGATGGACGACCCGCAGTTCCTCAGCGGCGACGTCGCCACGGACTTCATCGACAAGCACCCCGAGCTGGCCACGGTGAACCGCTCCCAGGACCGCGGATCCAAGGCCCTGCAGTATCTCGTGGACGTCACCGTCAACCAGCCGCACGGCCCGCGCGTCGAGGGCATCGACCCTCGCGACCGCCTCCCCGAGCACCCGGGCGACAAGCACCAGGAGCCGGACCGCTCGCCCTTCGACGGCCCGAGCCGGAACGAGGACGCGGTGCCCCCGCGCGGCTGGCGTCAGGTGCTGCTGGAGCAGGGCCCCGAGGGCTTCGCCCGCACCCTGCGTGAGCAGACCGCGCTGGCCGTCACGGACACCACGTTCCGCGACGCCCACCAGTCCCTGCTGGCCACCCGCGTCCGCACGCGCGACCTGCTGGCCGCCGCCCCCGCCGTCGCGCACACCCTGCCGGGGCTGCTCTCCGTGGAGGCCTGGGGCGGGGCGACGTACGACGTCGCGCTGCGCTTCCTCCACGAGGACCCGTGGCAGCGCCTCGAGCTGCTGCGCGCGGAGCTGCCGAACATCCCGATCCAGATGCTGCTGCGCGGCCGCAACACGGTGGGCTACACGCCGTACCCCACCGAGGTGACGGACGCGTTCGTGGCCGAGGCCGCGGCGTCCGGCGTCGACGTGTTCCGCATCTTCGACGCCCTCAACGACGTCGAGCAGATCACCCCGGCCATCGAGGCGGTGCGTGCCACGGGCACCGCCGTGGCCGAGGCGGCCCTGTGCTACACGGGCAACATGACGGACCCGAAGGAGACGCTCTACACGCTCGACTACTACCTGGGCCTCGCCCGCCGGATGGTCGACGCCGGCGCCCACGTCCTGGCGATCAAGGACATGGCGGGCCTGCTGCGGCCCGCGGCCGCGCGCGAGCTCGTCACCGCCCTGCGCGCCGAGTTCGACCTGCCCGTGCACCTGCACACGCACGACACCGCCGGCGGCCAGCTGGCCACCCTGCTCGCGGCGGCGGAGGCCGGCGTGGACGCCGTCGACGCGGCCACCGCGTCCATGGCGGGCACCACCAGCCAGGTGCCGCTGTCCGCCCTGGTCGCGGCGCTCGAGCACACCGAGCGGGACACCGGTCTCGGCCTCGAGGCCGCCACCGCGATGGAGCCCTACTGGGAGTCCGTCCGCTCGGCGTACGCGCCCTTCGAGGCGGGGCTGCCCGCCCCGACCGGCCGCGTGTACCACCACGAGATCCCGGGCGGCCAGCTGTCCAACCTGCGCACGCAGGCGATCGCGCTCGGCCTGGGGGAGCGGTTCGAGGCCATCGAGTCGATGTACGCCGCGGCCGACGACCTGCTCGGCCACCTCGTCAAGGTCACCCCGTCCTCCAAGGTGGTGGGCGATCTGGCGCTGCAGCTGGTCGGCTCCGGCGTGGACCCGAAGGAGTTCGCGGAGCGTCCGCAGGAGTTCGACATCCCGGACTCCGTGATCGGCTTCCTGCGCGGCGAGCTCGGCGACCCGCCCGGCGGCTGGCCGGAGCCCTTCCGGACCAAGGCCCTCCAGGGTCGCCGCGAGGGCGCGGGCATGGTGGAGATCTCCGCGGAGGACTCGAGCGCCCTCGCCGAGGCCGGACAGACCCGCCGCGCGGTGCTGAACCGCCTGCTCTTCCCCGGCCCCACGAAGGAGTTCGAGGCGCACCGCGAGGAGTTCGGGGACACCGTCACCCTGCACACCCGCGACTTCCTCTACGGCCTCGTCCCCGGGCGTGAGCACGTCATCTCGCTCGGACGCGGTGTCCGGCTGCTCGCCACCCTCATGTCCGTCTCCGAGCCGGACGAGAAGGGCATGCGCACGGTGATGGTCACCCTGAACGGCCAGCTGCGCCAGATGACCGTCCGGGACCGCTCGATCGAGTCCACCGTGCGGACCGCGGAGAAGGCGGACCCCGGCACCCCCGGCCACGTCGCCGCCCCGTTCGCGGGCTCGGTCACCGTCCAGGTGGCCGAGGGCGACGCCGTCGAGGTCGGCCAGGCGGTGGCCACGATCGAGGCGATGAAGATGGAGGCCACGATCACGGCCCAGGCCGCGGGCACCGTGCGCCGCGTGGTCACGGAGGGCGTCACGCCCGTCAACGGCGGAGACCTGCTGCTCGTGATCGAGTGAGCCCCGCGTGAGCCCGCCGCCGGCGGGCCGCCCCACGGGCCCGGACGCCACCGCGTCCGGGCCCGTGCCTATCCTGGGAGGCATGGCCACCTCTGCGGAACACCACGACCTGCTCATCATCGGCTCCGGATCGGGGAACTCCCTGATCAGCGAACACTGGAAGGGCCGGAGCGTCGTGATCGCCGACTCCGGCACGTTCGGCGGCACCTGCCTGAACGTCGGCTGCATCCCCACCAAGATGTACGCCTACCCGGCCGGCCTGGCCGCGCTGCCCCCCGAGGCCCGGAGCCTCGGGGTGGGGCTGGAGTTCACGGGCGCCGACTTCCCGGCCATCCGGGACCGCATCTTCACGCGCATCGACGGCATCAGCCGGGACGGGCTGCGCTACCGCCGGGACGATCTGGACTACACGAGCGTGATCCAGGAGGAGGTGCGCTTCGTCGGTCCCCGCCGCGTGCGCACCGCCTCGGGCCGGGAGATCACGGCGGACCAGGTGGTGGTCGCCGCGGGGTCGCGGCCCACCCTCCCGGAGATCCCGGGCCTGGACCTGCCGTCGGTGCACACCTCGGACACCGTGATGCGACTGGATCGGTTGCCGCGGCGGCTGCTCGTGGTGGGCGGCGGGTTCATCGCCTGCGAGTTCGCCTCCGTCTTCGCCGGGCTGGGGACCGAGGTCGTCCAGGTCAACCGCGGCCACCGGCTGCTCAAGCAGCACGACATGTCCGTGTCCACGACGTTCACGAAGATCGCTGCCCGACGGTGGGACCTGCGCACGGGGTGGACCCCGGCCGGGATCGAACCGGTCGAGGACGCCGAGCGGGCCGCGGACGGCTGGGTCCGGGTGCGCCTGGATCGCGCGGAGGGCCAGGAGCAGACCGGCATCGTGGAGGAGGCCATCGAGGCGGACACGGTGCTGATCGCGGTCGGCCGGACGCCGAACACGGACCGCCTCGACCCCGCCGCCGCGGGACTGGACGTCACCGACGACGGCGTCCTGGCCAGCGACGAGCATCAGCGCGCACTCTCCGACGGTGCTCCGGTGGAGGGGGTCTACGTGCTCGGGGACGTCGCCAACACGTGGCAGCTCAAGCACGTAGCCAATCACGAGGCCCGCGTCGTCGCGCACAACCTGGAGCATCCGGACGATCTCCGCGCCAACACGCTCGGCCCCGTGCCGGCGGCCGTGTTCACCCATCCGCAGGTGGCCTCCGTCGGTCTCACGGTGGAGCAGGCGCTCGCCGACTACGGCGCGGACGCGATCACGGTGAAGACCCAGTCCTTCGGGGACGTCGCCTACGGCTGGGCCATGGAGGACACCGAGGGCGTGTGCACCGTCGTCGCGGAGAAGGCCACGGGACGGATCCTGGGCGGGCACATCCTGGGGCACGAGGCCGCGAACCTCATCCAGCCGCTCGTGACCGGCATGGCGTTCGGCATCGACGCCCACCGGCTCGCGCGGGGCCAGTACTGGCCCCACCCGGCCCTCACCGAGGTCGTCGAGAACGCGCTGCTGGGCCTGGACGTGCCGGACTCCGGTCTGCTCTGACCGGAACCGCGGGGACGACGACGCCCGGCCGCGGGGCCGGGCGCCGTCGTCGAGGGGGCGTTCAGTTGTGCGGGGCGGGCTCCCCGTAGATGTCCGCGATCTGCGCGGCGAAGTCCTTCATGATCGCCGACCGGCGCATCTTCAGGGACGGGGTCACATGGCCCTCCTCCAGGGAGAAGTCGCGGTCGAGGATGCGGAACTCCCGGATCCCCTCGGCGCGCGAGACCAGGCTGTTGGCCTTGTCCACGGCCTCCTGGATGTGGCGGCGCACCGCGTCCTCGCGTGCGGCCGCAGCGACGTCGAGGTCCTTCGGCAGCCCGTTCGCGGCGAGCCACGCGGGCAGGGTGTCGGTGTCGAGGGTGACGATCGCCGCGATGAAGGGCTTGCCGTCGCCGACCACCATCACCTGGGAGACGAGCGCGTCGCTGCGGATCGCGTCCTCGAGCATCGCCGGTGCCACGTTCTTGCCGCCGGCCGTCACCAGCAGCTCCTTCTTGCGGCCGGTGATCGTGAGGAAGCCGTCGTCGTCCAGGGCCCCGAGGTCGCCGGTGCGGAACCAGCCGTCCTCGAAGGCCTCCTCGTTCGCCTCCGGCCGGTTGTGGTAGCCGCGCATCAGCGAGGTGCCGCGCGTGAGGATCTCGCCGTCCTCGGCGATCCGCACCTGGTTGCCGCCGAGGGGGTGTCCGACCGTGCCGATCTTCAGCCGGTCCGGCCGGCCCACGGTGATGGGGGCCGTCGTCTCGGTGAGGCCGTAGCCCTCGAGGATGGTCACGCCCACGCCGCGGAAGAAGTGCGCCAGGTCGGTGGAGAGGGGGCCGCCGCCGGAGACCGCGTACGCGAGCCGGCCGCCCATGGCCGTCCGGATCCGGCGGTAGATCAGCGCGGAGTAGAACGCGCGCTGCAGCCGCAGGGGCGCCGTCATCTGGCCCGAGTCCAGCGCCCGGGACCAGCGGATCGCCACGTCCGCGCCACGGCGGAAGATCTTCTCCTTGCCGCCGCTCTGCGCGTTGAGCAGCGCCGCGTTGTAGATCTTCTCGAACACGCGCGGCACGGCCAGCACGAAGCTCGGCTGGAAGGTCTGCAGCGAGACCGAGAGCCGCTTGATGTCCGAGACGTGCCCGCAGCGTGCGCCCGCGGCGACGGTGAGCACCGAGACGAAGCGCGCGAACACGTGCGCCAGGGGGATGAACAGCACGGTGGAGGTGTCCTGGCGGACGACGTCGCCGAGCGAGGAGGACAGGGTCTGGTTGACGAGCTCCGCGAAGTTCTCGTGCGTGAGCTCGCAGCCCTTGGGCCGGCCCGTGGTGCCGGAGGTGTAGATGATGGTCGCCAGGTCGGCCAGGCCGGCGGAGGACCGGCGCGTCTCGAGCTCCTCATCGGTGACGTCCGTGCCCAGGGCGACGAGCGCCTCGAGACCGGAGCCGGGGGCGCCGTCGGCCGGGTCCATCGTCCACAGGCCGATCAGCTCCGGCAGGCCCTCGCGCTGCACCGCGTCCCGCACCGTCTTGGCGAGGTCCTCGTTCCCGGTCACGACGGCGCGCACGTCCGAGTCCTCGATGATCCAGGACACCTGGCTGACGGAGGAGGTCTCGTACACGGGCACGGTGACCGCGCCGGCATACCAGATGGCGAAGTCGACCAGTGTCCACTCCAGGCGGGTGGAGGCCAGGAGACCGACCGTCTCCCCGGGCTGGATCCCGGCGGCGATGAGCCCCTTGGCCAGGGCCCGCACGCGTTCGCGGGCGTCCCGGGCGGAGACGTCCGTCCACTGGTCCTGCGCGTCGGGCACCGCGAAGAGGCCGTGGTCGGGACGCTCCGTGGCCTGGCGTTCCAGGAAGTCCGTGATGTTCGCCTCCGGGGACAGGCGGGGGTGGTGGTACGGCTCGCTGATCTCGTGCATGGGACTCCTCGGGCGTCGGGTCGGTCCCGCCGACCGATGGTCGGCGGAACGGAAGTATGTGTGAGTCGTGTCACGCACACTCTACAACCGGCAGCGGCAGGGTCCGGGCGCGACTCAGTGCGTCGTCATGGCGGCGACCGCGCTCCGGCCGTGGTCGATCAGCAGCGGCAGGTCGTAGTCGAGCGTGGCGACGTGGCGGCTGCGGGGCAGTCCCACCACCTCCACGGGGGCCTGGCGCAGGCCCCGCACCAGGGTCCGGTGGCTCGAGGCGGGCACGACGGCGTCGCGGGCGGACCGGTAGACCGTCACGGGAGCGGTGATCCGCGGCAGGGCGCGGCGGGCGGCCCGCTGGATGCGGCCGAGGGCGGCGACGCCGGCCACCGGCGTGCGGGGGTAGGCGCGCTCGCGCACCGTCGGGTCCGCGATGTCGTCCGCGATCGGGGCGACCGTGGGGACGAACGGGGCCAGCAGCGGGGCGAAGGGGGCGAGCGGGCTGGCGAAGCGCAGCGAGGGGTTCACCACGAGCACCCCGGCCACGGGTCGGTGGGCGGCGGCGTCGAGCGCGAGGGCGCCGCCCATCGAGATGCCCGCCATGACCACGCGGCCGTGTCGGGCGAGCTCGAGGTCCACGACGGCCCGGACGGCGGCGCGGATCTCGTCCGCACCGGTGGCGGCGAGGTCCTCCCACCGGGTGCCGTGCCCCGGCAGCAGGGGCACGCTCACGGGGGAGCCGCCTGCCGCGAGCCCCTCGGCCCAGGCGCGGACGGAGGCCGGAGTCGAGGTGAACCCGTGCAGGAGCACGACGCAGTGGTCGCGCCGGGCGGGAGCGGCGGGCATGAGGCGCAGGGGGAGGTCTTCGGGGGCGACGGCGACGGGGCGGGGCATGGTGCCAGGGTAAGGCAGGCGGACCATACGATGGGCAGGCACCCGACCGCCCCGACCGGAAGGCCCTCGTGTCCACGTTCTACTGGTCCGCCAAGACGTTCGCCGTGGCTCCGGCCACCCGCCTGCTGTTCCGCCCCTGGGTGAAGGGCCTCGGGAACGTGCCGGCCGAGGGCCCGGCGATCCTGGCCAGCAACCACCTGTCCGTCTCGGACTCGGTGTTCATGCCGGCCATGCTCGACCGCCAGGTGCACTTCCTGGCCAAGCACGAGTACTTCACCGGCCCGGGCGTGAAGGGCTGGGTCACCCGCCGGTTCTTCGAGGCGGCGAACCAGCTGCCCATGGACCGCTCCGGCGGAGAGGCGTCCCTGCGCTCGCTGGACGCGGGCCTCGAGGCGCTGCGGGAGGGCCGGCTGCTCGGGATCTACCCGGAGGGCACCCGCAGCCCGGACGGGCGGCTGCACCGCGGCAAGATCGGCGTGGCCAAGCTCGCGCTGGCCTCGGGCGCGCCCGTGGTGCCCATCGCGATGATCGGCACGGACCGGGTGCAGCCGATCGGCCACGTGCTGCCGCGGATCCGGCGCCTGGGCATGATCTTCGGCGAGCCGCTGGACTTCTCCGACCGTGCCGAGGCCGCCGGCGACCCCCGGGTGCTGCGGGAGGTGACGGACGAGATCATGGAGGCCATCCGGCGCCTGTCGGGCCAGGAGTACGTGGACACCTACGCGGCGGACGTGAAGGCGGGCCGTACGGCCGCTCCGCCACGCGCCCGCGACTGAGCGGGGCCCGCGCGTCGTCATCCGGGGACGCTCAGACCGGGGCGCGGCACGCGGCCCCTAGCCTGGTGCACATGACTGAAGACCCCCGCGAGAAGATCCTGGCCTTCGGCACCGCCATCTCGGAGGGCGCCGCCGACATCCCCGGCCTGGACCACTGGCGCTCGCTGCCGATCGCACAGGCGCCGTCCTGGGCGGACGAGGCCGATCACCGCGCCGCCGTCGCCGAGCTGAGCGCCCTGCCCCCGCTCGTCTTCGCGGGCGAGGTCGACCTGCTGCGCGCCCGTCTGGCCGACGTCGCCCAGGGCCGCGCGTTCCTCCTGCAGGGCGGCGACTGCGCCGAGACGTTCGCCGGGTCCACCGCCAACCGGATCAGCGCCCGGGTGAAGACCATCCTGCAGATGGCCGCGGTGCTGACCTACGGCGCCTCCATGCCGGTCGTGAAGATGGGCCGGATCGCCGGCCAGTTCGCCAAGCCGCGGTCCTCGGACACGGAGACCCGCGACGGCGTCACGCTGCCCAGCTTCCGCGGCGAGATCGTGAACGGCTACGAGTTCACCGAGCAGGCACGCCGGCACGACGCCCGACGGATGGTGCAGGCCTACCACACCTCCGCCTCCACCCTGAACCTGGTCCGCGCCTTCACCCAGGGCGGCTTCGCCGATCTGCGCAGCGTGCACCAGTGGAACCAGGGCTTCATGGCCAACCCGGCCTACGCCCAGTACGAGGAGATGGCCGCCGAGATCGACCGCGCGGTCCGCTTCATGAACGCCGCGGGCGTGGACTTCGAGGCCATGCGCCGCACCGAGTTCTACTCGGCCCACGAGGCGCTCCTGCTCGACTACGAGCGCGCCCTGACCCGCGTGGACTCACGCAGCGGCGACCCCTACGCCACGAGCGCCCACTTCCTGTGGATCGGCGAGCGCACCCGCCAGGTGGATGGCGCCCACGTCGACTTCCTCTCCCGGGTCCGCAACCCGATCGGCGTGAAGCTCGGCCCGACCACCACGACCGCGGATGCCCTCGAGCTCGCGGAGCGGCTGGACCCGGAGCGCGAGCCGGGCCGCCTGACCTTCATCACCCGCATGGGCGCGGAGCGGATCCGGGACGTGCTCCCCGGCATCGTCGAGGGCGTCCGGGACGCGGGGCTGGAGCCGGTGTGGGTCACCGACCCCATGCACGGCAACACCGTGACCGCGGCCAACGGCTACAAGACCCGCCGGTTCGAGGACGTGATGGACGAGGTCAGCGGCTTCTTCGAGGTGCACCGCGAGCTCGGCACGCACCCGGGCGGCATGCACGTCGAGCTGACCGGCGACGACGTCGCCGAGTGCCTGGGCGGCTCCGACCCGATCAACGAGGCCGACTTCGACGCCCGCTACGAGACGCTGTGCGACCCGCGGCTGAACCACCAGCAGTCCCTGGAGATGGCGTTCAAGGTCACCGAGGCCCTCTCCCACCCCGAGCGCCGCGCGCCGCGGGCCTGACCGCGCGGCCGGGCACGCCCCGGCTCAGCCGACCCAGACGTGGACCGCGGTGCCCTCGGGCAGGGCGGTCCCGGCGGCGGGGGACTGGTGCAGGACCCGGGACTCGCCCCGGCCGGAGAGCGGCAGCGGCAGGCGATGCACGCGGGCGTCCCAGCCGTCGTCCGCCAGCGTCGTGCCCGCCATCTCCGGATCCTGCCCGGTCGCGTCCGGCACCGGGCGCACGGCGCGGCCTTCGGAGAGCACCACGCGGACCGCGGTGCCCGGCGTCGCCTGCTCGCCGGGGGCCGGGTGCTGCTCGAGCACGGCCCCGGCCGGCACCGCGGGATCGGTGCGGCGCTCCGCGACCTCCACGGTGAATCGGGCGCCCCGGGCCACGCCGTGGGCCCGCCGGATCACGACGCCGGTCAGGTCCGGCACCGGCACCGGCGCGGGGCCGGCGGAGACGGTGAGCTCGACGGGGGTGCCGCGCCCCGCCGGCTCCCCGGCCGCGGGCGAGCTGGCGACGACCGTGCCCTCCGTGCGGAGTTCGTCGTGCCGGGCCGTGACCGCCGCGGTGAAGCCCGCGGCGGTCAGCCGTTCCTCCGCCGCCTCCCGGGCCAGCCCGTCGAGGTCGGGGACCACCGCCACGCCGCCGACTCCGAGGCCGCCGGAGCCCAGCGTCCAGCCCAGCAGCAGGGCGACGCCGGTGAGCAGCAGGGTCACGGCCGCGCCGATCGCGGCGGCCCGGCCGGTGCCCTGGCCGAGGTCGAGCGCGGGACGGCGGGCCGCCCGACGCAGCCGCCGCTGGGAGCTGCGCCCCGGATGCCGGTCCGCCGGAGCGGGGTCGAGCCCGAGCGGGCCGATCGGCTCCGCCGGGTGCGCGGCGGGCCGCGGGTCGCCCCCGTGCGTCGCCACACGGGTGTCGATGACGTCGGTCATGTCCTCGTCGAGGTCGGACTCGGCCAGGGCGGGGAGCAGGCGCGTCGCGTGGTGGTCGCCGGCGTCGAGGGCCCGGGTCTCCAGGTTCCCGTCCGGGGCTGCGTCCTCGGGGCCATCGGCGGCGGGGGCGCCCGCCGCCGGCTCCGCATCCGGGCCCTCGGCGGGGTGGCGGTCCGGTTCGTCGGCGTCCAGGCCCGCCGCCACGGCGTCGATGCGGTGCAGGAGCTCGCCGGCACCGGCGGGCCGGTCGGCCGGGTCCGGCTCGGTGCACCACAGCACGAGGTCGTCGAGGTCCTCGGGGAGCCCGGGGTGCAGCGTGGACGGCACGGGGACCCGCTCGTGGACGTGTCGGTAGGCGACCTGCAGCGCGGTCGCCGCGGTGTACGGCTGGCGGCCCGTGAGCAGCTCGAACAGGATGATGCCCACGGCGTACACGTCGGAGCGGGCGTCGGCGGGCGCCCCGGCGATGTGCTCGGGGGCGAGGTAGGCGGGCGTGCCCACGACGGCCTGCCCGGCCATGGTGTGGGCCGTGGCGGCGCGGGACAGGCCGAAGTCCGCGACCGTCACCCGGCCGTCGTCGCGGACGAGCACGTTCTCGGGCTTCACGTCCCGGTGCACCAGCCCGGCGCGGTGCGCGGCGGCCAGGCCGTCGACGAGCGGACGCAGGAACCGCAGCGCCTCCCGGGGCGAGAGCGGGGCCCGGTCCCGGATGACGGTGCGCAGCGTGCGGCCGGGCACGTGCTCCATCACGAGGTAGGCCAGCACGTCGCCGTCCTCGGCCTCGGTGTGGCCCTGGTCCAGGACCGCGACGACGTGCGGATGGGACAGCCGCGCCGTCGTCTTGGCCTCCTGCTCGAACCGGCCGACGAGGACGGGGTCCTCCGCCAGGTGCGGGTGCATGACCTTGAGCGCCACCTGGCGGTCGAGACGCTCGTCCACGGCCAGGTAGACGGTGGACATGCCGCCCCGGGCCAGCCGCTCGACGACCCGGTAGCGGCCGTCGACGATGCCCCCCACGAGGGGGTCGCGGCGTGCGCTGCTCATCGTCCCAGGGTAGGACAGGCGGCGGACCCCTCGGGGCGGTCCGCCGCCGGCGGATCAGAACATCGCCATCGCGGCGCGCACCTTGGCCACGTAGTCCCGTGCCTCCGGGTTCAGGCCGCTGTCCAGCACCCCGCCGAGGCCCTGGTAGTAGGCCCCGATGCCCTCATCGAGGGTGGGGGTGCGGTCCTGCACGTACTTGATGAACGCGACGCCGGCCACCGCGTTGTCGTGGGGGTCCAGCAGGTTCAGCTCGCGGCCCACCAGCTCCGAGGCGAACTCGCCCGTGATCGGGATGACCTGCATCGCCCCCACGGCGTTGCCGGGGGAGACCGAGGCCATGCGGAAGCGGGACTCGGTGTACGCGTGGCCCAGGGCCAGGCGAGGGTCCACGCCCATCCGCTCGGCGGTCTCGCGGACGATCTGCTGCATCTGCTCGGGGGTGGGCTGCGGGACGGAGCGCAGCAGGCGCAGGTTCTCGTTCGCCGAGGCCGTCACGTGCGGCGCGTAGGTGCGCCCGAGGAAGGTGTCGCCGACCGCCTGGACGGCGGAGACCGGCTCCACCTCGAGGGTGCCGTCGGAGATCACGAGCACGTCGCCGGGGTGCAGCGTCGAGGCCCGCGTCAGGCCGTTGAGCTCGCGCAGACGGGGGATGGAGACCTCGAACCGCTGGGAGATCCCCCAGAGGGAGTCGCCGGAGACCACGGTGTACCGGACCGTCCCGCCGGCCGCCGTCGGGGTCTTCGATGCCGGCGCGGTGGCGGGGGTCGTGGTCGGGGCGGGCGACGCGGGGGCCTTCGGTGCGGCGGCCGTGCGCTGCGTGGTCAGGACCATGCCCGGGTGGAGCATGCTCGACGCGCTCATGCCGTTGAGCCGCTGCAGCTGCGCGGCGGAGACGCCGGTGCGGCGGGCGATGACCCACCACCCGTCGTTCGGCTGCACCGTGTAGGTCCCCGCGGCCGGGGCCGGGGCCGCCGCGCCGGTCAGGCGGAGCTCGTCACCCGGGTAGAGCACGGTCTCCAGGCCCAGGCCGTTGAACCGCAGCAGGTCGGCGACGGAGACGCCGCGGGCGGCCGAGATCCGGGTGAGGGAGTCGCCCGGGCGCACGGTATGCACCGCCGCCTCCTGGGCGTGGGCCTGGGCGGGCAGACCGGTGAGCAGCAGCAGGGGCACCGCGCCGCCGGTCAGGACGGAGCGCAGGCGGCGGGAGCGGACGGGGGTGTGGGGCACGGCAGACCTCGGCATCGGATCGGATGGATGGATGGAACACGACGGGGAAGTGACGGGTGGGACCCGTGGCCCCCGCGGTCGACCGACGACGTCGGCGCCCGGCCATGGAGCCTCGGCGATGTTATCGGAATGTGATCTTCGTGACCATACTGAGATCTATGCCGTCCGGGGCGCGATGGGCCGGGCCCGTCGGCGGCCACGTAGGCTGGCGCCTGTGAGCACCACTTCCTCCGACACCCCGGTCCCCGCTGACGCGATCCCCGCCGAGCTCGACGCCCTCGTGGGCGAGTGGCTCTCCGTGCCCGACGTGGCGGAGCGCCTCGACCAGCGTGTGACCCGCGTCCACAACCTCGTGCATGATCGCCGCCTGCTGGCCGTGCGTCGCCCCGAGCCCGCGGTGCGGTCCGTGCCGGCGCTGTTCCTCACCGAGACCGGCGTGCTCGATTCCCTGCAGGGCACGCTCGTGCTGCTGGCCGACGCCGGCTTCTCCGACGAGGAGGCCCTCCGTTGGCTGTTCACCGAGGACGAGTCGTTGCCCGGCCGGCCCATCGACGCGCTCCGGGACGGTCGGAAGACCGAGATCCGGCGCCGCGCCCAGGCCCTGGCCTGGTGAGCCGACCCGCGGGCGGCCATCCGCCCGCGGGGTTCGTGCGGCTCAGTGGCGGCGCGACGTGTATGCGTCGATCAGCCGCGTGAGCTCGGCGCTCACATCCTCGGGGACGCCGTGCGCGAGCAGGCCCGCCACGGCGCCGGCCGCCTCGTGCGAGAGCACCGCGACCCGCTCTTCGACGGCCTGGCGCGCACCGCATGCTTCGAGGACGGCCTGCCAGTGGGCCACCCGGTCCGCGCCGAGGTCTGGATCGCCGAGGTCCGCGTCGAGCGCGGCGACCTCGTCCGGGGCGAGCAGCTCGACGGCGCGGGCGATGAGCACCGTCTGTTTCCCCTCCCGCAGGTCGTCGCCCGCGGGCTTGCCCGTGGTCGCCGGATCGCCAAACACGCCGAGCAGGTCGTCCCGGTACTGGAACGCCATGCCGAACGGCAGCGACACCCGGGCGAACGCGGTCACCAGCCCGTCGTCCGCCCCCGCCAGCAGCCCGCCCAGGGCCAGCGGGTGCACCGCCGAATAGCGGGCCGACTTGTGCTCCACCACCGCCTCGGCGGCCGCCTCGGCTTCGCGGGCATCGCGCGCCGCCGGGGCCATCTCGGCCACCACGTCGAGGTACTGACCCGCCATCACGCCGAAGCGCATCCGCTCGAGCTCGGCCCGCGCCCGATCCTCCCGGGGCGTGCCGGCGAGGACGCGCGCGAAGGCCGTCTCGCTCATCCCCAGGGCGACGTCGCCGGCGAGGATCGCGGCGGAGACGCCGAAGTGCTCCGCGGCGTGGCGCCAGCCCGCCTCCCGGTGGAGGGACTCGAAGCGGCGGTGCACGCTGGGCATCCCCCGGCGGGTGTCCGAGCGGTCCAGGATGTCGTCGTGGATCAGCGCCGCGGCCTGGAACAGCTCGAACGCCGCGCCCGCCTCGGCGATGCGGGGGTCCTCCGCCTCGCCGCCGGCCGCCCGCCAGCCGAGCCAGGCCAGGACGGCGCGCAGGCGCTTGCCGCCCGCGGTCAGGTCCGCGATCGCGTCCACGAGGGGCGCCGTCAGCGGGTGGACGTCCCGGGCGCGTTCGCGGTGCTCCGCCAGCAGGCGGTCGAGGGCGTCGGCGACGGCGGCGCGGAAGCGGTCCTGGTCGGCGGGACGGGGGCGGGGGACGGCGACGTCGGCGGGCATGGCCCCACCCTAGCCGCGCCGCGCGGCGGCTCGCCGGTCCCGGATAGGCTCGGTCCATGTCCGAGACCGCGCCCGCTGCACCCCGCGATGAGGCGACGATCCTGCACGTGGACATGGACGCGTTCTTCCTGTCCGTCGAGCTGCGCGAACAGCCCGACCTCGAGGGGCGTCCCGCCGCCGTCGCCGCCCCGAGCGGCCGGTCCGTGGTGCTCTCCGCCTCGTACGCGGCGCGGGCCTACGGGGTCCGCTCGGCGATGCCCCTGGCGCACGCCCGCGCCCTGTGCCCGCCCCTCGTGGTCATCCCGCCGCGCCAGCAGCTCTACCGGGCCGTCTCCGCCGAGGTGATGGCCGTGCTCGCGGACGTGACCCCCGTGATGGAGCAGCTCAGCGTGGACGAGGCGTTCCTCGACGTCGCCGGCGCCCGCCGCCGGCTCGGCCCGCCCGAGCACATCGGCCACCTGATCCGGGAGCGCGTCCGCTCCGAGCTGGGGCTGCCGTGCACCGTGGGCGGCTCGGCCGTGAAGTTCGTGGCCAAGACGGCGTCCACCGCGGCCAAGCCAGACGGCCTGCTGATCGTGCCGCCGGAGCGCACCCTGGACTTCCTCCATCCGCTGCCCGTGGGCCGGCTGTGGGGCGTGGGCCCCAAGGCGGCCGAGCGGCTCGCCCGGCGGGGGGTGGCGACCATCGGCGACCTCGCCCGGGTGGACCCCGCGCGGCTGGAGGCGTCGTTCGGGGCCGCCGGCCGGGAGTGGGCGTCGCTCGCCCGGGGCATCGACCCGCGCCCCGTCGCCCCGCGCCCGGCGGCCCGCAGCATCGGCGCGGACCACACCTTCGACGTCGACCCCGTCGACGTCGCGGGCGTCGACCGGGAGGTCCTGCGCCTGTGTCACCGGGTCGCGGCCCGGCTGCGCGCGGAGGGGGTCACCGCCGGCGCGGTCACGGTCCGCCTCAAGGCGCCGGACGGGTCGGTCCGCAGCCGCACCGCCCGCCTCGCCCGGCCGACCGCCACGGGCCACGACCTCCTCGGCCCGGCGCGGCGGCTCGTCCGCGAGCTGCACGCCGAACGGCCGCATCCGATCCGGCTCGTGGGCGTGCGCGCCGAGCGCCTCGGGGGCGAGGCCGATCAGCCCCCGGCCCAGGAGGCGCTCTTCGGCGGTCCCGCCTGGGGGACGGAGGGCGAGGCGTCGGAGGCGGGCGACTGGGCCGGTGCCGAGGCCGCCCTGGACGCCGTCGCCCGGCGCTTCCCGACGGCGGCCGTGCGGCCGGCGTCGCTGCTGGGTCGCCGCGAGGCCCGCGCCGACGCCCGCCGGGACGCGCCGCGGCCGGGCCCCGGAGGCCCGGACCGGGAGTGAGGGGTTCCGGGGCCGGCGACGTCGCCACCTGGCTAGGGTGGGGCGGCAGGTCCTATCCTGGAGGGCAAGTCGGACGCGCGGGCGTCCCCTCCCGGTCCCGGAGGTGTCGGAGGCCGCGTTCGAAGGAGTCGCCATGCCCCTCTCAGAGCATGAGCAGCGGATGCTGGACCAGCTGGAGCAGCAGCTGCGCACCGAGGACCCCCGGCTGGCCACCCAGATGGCGGACACGGGGCGGCATCGGCTGCCCGTGGGTCGCGTCGTGGCCGGGGCCGTCCTCGCAGTGGTCGGGCTGCTCGTCGTGGTCCTCGGGGTCGCCAACCACGCGATCCTCCTGGGCGTGCTCGGCGTCGTCGTCATCGGGGCCGGCATCTTCCTGCTGACCACGCGGCCGCGCGCTGTCGCCTCCGGGGCCTCGGGCCCGGAGGCCCGCCGGTCGGGCGCACCGCGACGGCAGGGAGGCGGCGACTTCATGGGCCGCCTCGAGCGGCGCTGGGACGAGCGGCGCGCCGGAGGCGACTGAGCGCCTGGCCCGCCGGGCCCCCACTATCCTCCACTCCAGGCCCCGATCCGCTCCGGATCGGGGCCTTTCCGCTGCCCGAGGCTCCGTCATCGCCGAGGCCCTCCACCGGGGCCCACCGGTCCTCCACGTCCCTCCACGGCGACGCCGGCCCCGGGACCCGCGGGATGGCGCGCCGGACTCGGGGGGCCTCGACACGCCCGTGGCGCCGGGACCCGCGTCCGGGGTTGATGGTGGAGGGAAGTGGGGTAATGTGGAGGGAAGGAGAGAGCATGGGTCCCGACCTTGGTCGGGAGGGACCGCTTGACGAGCCAGGGGGTCTGCCGTGTTCTTGGGCACGTACACCCCCCGGCTCGACGAGAAGTCCCGGCTGATCCTCCCCGCCAAGTTCCGCGAGGAGCTGGCGGAGGGGCTGGTCCTGACCCGGGGTCAGGAGCGCTGCATCTACGTGTTCAGCGCTCGTGAGTTCGAGCGGGTCCACGAGCAGATGAGGTCGGCTCCACTGTCCTCCCGCCAGGCCCGTGACTACATCCGCGTCTTCCTCTCGGGGGCGTCGGACGAGGTCCCGGACAAGCAGGGTCGGGTGACCGTGCCGGCGCCGCTGCGACAGTACGCGGGGCTGGACCGGGACGTGACCGTGATCGGCGCGGGGACGCGAGTGGAGATCTGGGACTCGGAGTCCTGGAACACCTACCTCGCCGAGCAGGAAGCCGCCTTCTCCGAGACCGACGAGGACGTCCTGCCCGGCGTCTTCTGACCATGACCACCCGACCTCGAGCGAGACCTCCAGCCGACGCCGCCGCACCTGACCCGTCTTCCCCTGGGCCAGGCGCGGCGGCGGACGGATGGGGATCCCGCCCGAGGTCCGCCAGGACCGCGATGTGAGCAGGAGGTCGAGAGTGGACGCAGGCCAGCCGCGCCCCGAGGACCGCCACCTGCCCGTGATGCGGGACCGCGTCGTCGACCTCCTCGCCCCCGCCGTCCAGGCCGCGCTCGAGGCCGGCCGTACGCCCGTCGCCGTCGACGGCACGCTGGGCATGGGCGGGCACACCGAGGCCCTGCTGACCCGGTTCCCCCACCTGCGCGTCATCGGCATCGACCGCGACGTCCACGCCCAGGCCATGGCCGTCGAGCGCCTCGGCCCCCTCGCCGAGCGCCTGATCCCCTTCCACGGCACCTACGACCGGGTGCCCGAGGCCATGGCCGCCGCGGGCGTCACGAAGGTCGACGCCGCGCTCTACGACCTCGGTGTGTCCTCCTACCAGCTGGACGACCGGGAGCGCGGCTTCGCCTACTCCTACGACGCTCCGCTGGACATGCGCATGGACGACACCGCCGAGCGCTCCGCCGCGACGCTCGTGGCGGAGCTGGACGAGCAGGAGCTGCGCCGCATCATCCGTCGCGACGGCGAGGAGCGCTTCGCCGGCCCCATCGCACGGGCCATCGTCCGGGCCCGCGACGAGGCCCCCATCGAGACCACCGGCCGCCTCGTCGAGGTGATCCGCTCGGCCGTCCCCGTCGCCGCGGGGGCAACCGGCGGGCACCCGGCCAAGCGCACCTTCCAGGCCCTGCGCATCGCCGTGAACGAGGAGCTCGACATCCTCGACGCCGCCGTGCCCGCCATCCTCGACGCCCTCCACGTGGGCGGGCGCCTCGTGGTGATGAGCTACCACTCCCTCGAAGACCGCATCACGAAGCGGCACCTGAGCGCGTGGGCCACGTCCACGGCGCCCCCGGGGTTCCCAGTGGTGCTGGAGGAGCACGAACCCGTGGTGCGGGTGCTCACCCGCGGCACCGAGAAGCCCACCGAAGAAGAAATCTCCGAGAACCGTCGCGCCTCCTCCGCGAGAGTGCGTGCGGTTGAGAAGATCAGGACGTCCAGGACCACGGCATGACGCTGCACGAGGAGATGAGCATGGCCGCACACGCACGGATCGCAGAGTCGCTGCGCCCCGGGTCGACCCCCGTCGCCCCTGCGCGGCCGACTCCGCAGGAGCGCACGCCGCTCTCGGTGGTGCCCGCCCCGCTGCCCCGATCCCGCTCCGGGGTGACCGTGCTGTGCGTCCTCGTGGTGCTCGCCGCGCTCGCGGCGGTGCTCGTCATGAACATCACGATGTCCAACCGGCAGTACGCCCTCCTGGACCTGCGCCAGGAGCAGCAGGCCGTCACCGAGACCAATGAGCGGCTGGCCGAACAGGTGGGCCACCTCGAGGCGCCGCAGAACCTGGCCGCGCGCGCCGACGCCCTCGGGATGGTCGCCCCCGCCGGCACCGCCTCCGTGGACGCGGGCACGGGCCAGTTCAGCGGCGAGGCCCAGGCGGCCCAGGACGGCGACATCTCCGCCACCTACGTCGCGCCGCCGGCGGACGCGGACGCGGTCCGCCAGGGGACGGCCGGCGACGGCCAGGACGAGATCGAGGGACCGCGCACCCTCGGCGGCGAGGACGCCTCCGCCGCCCCCGACCAGGACGCCGCCGACCGTTGATCGACCGTCCCGCCTCGCACCTTCCCCGCGGCGGATCGACGGTCGGGCCCGCTCCCGGGCACCCCGCCGTGCGCACCCGCATCCTTCTCCTGCTCGTCTTCGTCCTGCTCGGCGGGCTCGCACTGCGGCTCGTCTACGTGCAGGGCATCGACCCCACGGGGCAGGCCGCGGCGGCCATGGACCAGCGCCTGACACACCAGGAGACCCTGCCGCAGCGCGGGTCCATCCTGGACCGCGACGGCGACGTGCTGGCCGCCAGCGTGCGCCGCTACGACATCGTCGTGGACCAGCGCCTCGTCAAGGACTTCAACGAATGGGACCGCGAGGCCCGGGAGACCGTGCTGGTGGACGTGGACTCCCGCCTGGCCAGCCTGGCCGAGGTGCTCGGCATGTCGGAGGAGGAGGTGCGCGAGGCCACCATCGGCTCCCGCCCGTACGCCGTGGTGCGTCGCTCCGTGACCCCGGAGGTGCGGGATGCGGCCATGGCCCTCAACGTGCCGGGCCTGCTCTCCGAGGCGGTGGACCGCCGCACCTACCCGAACGGGTCGGTCGCCGGCAGCATCATCGGCTTCATGGGTGGCGACGGCACCGCCCTCGAGGGCCTCGAGCTCAGCCAGGACGACGTCATGACCGGCACCCCGGGCACCCGCACGTTCGAGGTGGGCGCAGACGGCATCCGCATCCCCAACGCCCCGCTCGAGGAGGTTCCGGCCGTGGACGGCGCCGACCTGCGCCTGACCGTGGACAAGGACGCCCAGTGGTTCGCGCAGGAGACCCTCGGCGCCCTCGCCGCCGAGTACGAGGCGGAGTGGGCGAACGCCGTCGTGATGGACGTGAAGACGGGCGACGTGATCGTCATGGCGGACTCCACCACGGTGGACCCCGCCGACCCCGACGCCACCGAGGGGAACTTCCGCACCTCCACCGTGATGAGCACGCCGTACGAGCCGGGCTCCACGGGCAAGGCGCTGCCGATCGCGGCCGCCGTCGACGCCGGGAAGGTCACCGCCACGGACGGCTTCACCGTCCCCGGCAGCCAGGACTTCGACGGGCAGACCATCCGGGACTTCTCCCCGCACCCGACGTTCGACATGACCGTGGCAGGCATCTACGCGCGCTCCTACAACACGGGCACGGTGCAGATCGCCGAGAAGATCACGGACGAGCAGCGCTACGAGTACATGCGCTCCTTCGGGGTCGGCCAGCCCATCGACCTCGGCCTGCCGCAGCAGGCGGGCAGCGTCCTCGTCCCGCCCGAACAGTGGGACGGCCGCCAGCGCCTGACCACGGCCTTCGGCCAGGGCTACACCCAGACCACCCTGCACACCGCCCAGATGTACCAGGCCCTCGCCAACGGCGGCGTGCTGATCCCGGCCCGGCTGATCGACGCCACGGTGGACGGCGACGGCGCGGAGAAGCGCTGGGAGTCGTCCGCGGAGCCCCACCGCGTGGTCTCCGAGGAGACGGCGGCGCAGATGCTCCGCATGATGGAGACCGTCGTGACGCAGGGCACCAGCAAGGCCGCCGCGATCCCCGGGTATCGCGTGGGCGGCAAGTCCTCCACCGCCGAGGCCGCGAGCGACACCGGCACGTACGACGGCTACAACCTCGGCTTCACCGCCGTCGCCCCGCTCGACGACCCCCGCTTCGTGGTGTCCGTGTCCATGCATCGGCCGCCGTCGAAGCAGGGCTCCCGAGACGTGTCCGTCGCGGCCGCCACGATCATGGAGTACATGCTCCGCCAGGCGGACGTGCCCGCCACCGGAGCCGAGCCGAACGACTACCGCGTCTTCGTGGACGATCCGCAGGACCGGCCGTGGTGACCCACGCCTCCGGCCCCGAGCACCCCAGGAGCACCCCCATGACCACTCCGAGCGACCCCCCTGCGCCGCTGACCCCGGCCCAGCAGGACGCCGCCTTCCGGCCCTCCCACACCCCCGCCGCGGCCTGGCCCGCCCTCGCACAGGCGCTGGCCGAGGCGGGGATCGCGGCCCACGTCCACGGCGCGGCCCCGGCCGACGGCGTCACGGGGGTCAGCCTCGACTCGCGTGTCGTGCGCCCGGGCGACCTCTACGTCGCCGTTCCGGGGGCGCGCGCCCACGGCGCGGCGTTCGCGGCCACGGCACTGGAGGCCGGCGCCGTCGGCGTCCTGACGGACGCGGCGGGCCGCGCGCTCCTGGCGGAGCAGGGCCTGGCCGACGTCCCGGTGCTCGAGGTCGACGCCGTGCGCACCGCCGCCGGCACCGTGGCGGCCCGCGTCTACGGCGGCGGGGGCGACACCGGCCCGCGCCTGCTCGGCGTGACCGGCACCAACGGCAAGACCACCACGAGCTTCCTCGCCGCCGCCCTGCTCGAGGCCCTGGGGCGCCGGTCGGGCATCGTGGGCACGATCCTGATCCGCGCGGGGGAGCGGGAGGTCCCCTCCACGCTCACCACGCCCGAGGCCACCCAGCTGCACGCCCTCATGGCGCTCATGCGCGAGGAGGAGGTGGACACCGCCGTCATGGAGGTCTCCTCCCACGCCGTGGCGTACCAGCGGATCGCCGGCCTGCGCTACGCGGTGGCCGGGTTCACCAACCTGACCCAGGACCACCTGGACATGCACGGCTCGATGCAGGAGTACTTCGCGGCCAAGGCCGGTCTGTTCGACCCCGCTCGCACCGACCACGCCGTCATCACGCTCGACGGCGGCGAGGGGCCCCGCTGGGGCGTCGCCATGGCCCGGGCCGCCGGCGCTCCCGTCACCACGCTCGCCCTCGGGCCGGCCGCGCCGACGCCGGGCGCCCTGGCCGAACACGACCCCGGCCTCCGGGCGGACTGGGAGGTCGCCGAGCTCGCGCCGGACGGCCTCGGCCACCGCTTCACGCTGCGCCACGCGGCCACGGGCCGGGAGCTGCGGGCCTCCGTCGGTCTGCCGGGCCGCTTCAACGTGGCCAACGCGGCCCTCGCGGTTCTGCTCGTGCTGCACGCCGTGGGGGAGGAGCACCTGGACGCGCTCGCCGCGGTCCTGGACGTGCCCGCGGGGGAGGGCCCTCTGGCTGCCGCCGTCCCGGGGCGGATGGAGGTCGTGGGCCGCGAGCCGGACGCCGTCGTCGACTTCGCGCACAACCCGGACGGCATGGTCCAGGCGCTGCGCTCCCTCGCCGACGCCCGGGCGGCGGCCGGGACGCGCGGCCGCACCCTGATCGTGTTCGGCTCCGCCGGCGACCGTGACCGTGACAAGCGGCCCGTGATGGGCGCGATCGCGGCCCGGGCGGCGGATGTGCTGATCGTCACCGACGACACCCCCCACTCGGAGGACCCGGCCCCGATCCGCGCCCACATCCTCGCCGGCGCCCGCGCCGAGGCCGACCGCATCGCGCGGGAGGAGGGCCGCACGGTCGTGATCGAGGAGGTGGCCGACCGTGCCACGGCCATCCGCCGCGCCGTGGAGCTGGCGGGGCCGCAGGACGGCATCCTCCTGGCCGGCCGCGGGCACGAGACCACGATGGACTACGACGGCGAGCTCGTCCCGCTGGACGACCGGGTGGCCCTGCGCGAGGCCCTGGCCGCCCGTGTCGCGGCGGCCTCCGCCTCGGGCTCCGGCCCCGCCCGCGAGGGTAAGGTCATCGAGTCATGATCGCTCTCACCGCAGCCCAGATCGCCGAGGCCGTGTCCGGCACGCTCTCGGCCACCCTCGACCCCGCCACCGTGCTGGTGCACGTCACCCCCGACTCGCGGGAGGTCACCGCCGAGGGCACGCTCTACGTGGCGAAGCCGGGGGAGCGCGCCGACGGCCACGACTTCATCGACGCCGCGCTGGGTGCCGGCGCCGCCGCCGTGCTCGCCGAGCGCGCCACGCACGCCCCCGACGGCGCCGCGCACCCGGCGATCATCGTCGAGGACGCCGTGCTCGCGATGGGCGCGCTCGCCCGGGAGGTCGTGCGCCGCATCCGGGGGCACTCCCCGACCACCGTCATCGGCATCACCGGCTCGGCCGGCAAGACCACCACCAAGGACCTGCTCGCCGCCCTGATGGCCACCCAGGGCCCCACCGTCGCACCGGTCGGCTCGTACAACGGCGAGGTCGGCGTGCCGCTCACGGTGTTCCGGGCGGAGCTGGACACGCGCTTCCTCGTGGTCGAGATGGGCGCGGACCACGTCGGCAACATCGCGTACCTCTGCGACATCGTGCGCCCGGACATCGGCGTCGTGCTCATGGTGGGCACCGCCCATGCGGGCAGTTTCGGCGGCGTGGCGAACATCGCGCGCACCAAGGGCGAGCTCGTGGAGGCCCTCGGCCCCGACGGCGTCGCCGTCCTCAACCTCGACGACGAGCGTGTCGCCGGCATGGCGGCACGGACCGCCGCCCCGATCACCTGGTTCACCGCGGACGAGCGGGGCGTCGCCCGCGCGGCCGAGGACGTGGCCGCCGGCCGCGCGTCGGGACTCGTCGCCGCACGGGACGTGCGAGCCGACGACCAGGAGCGCCCCGTCTTCGACCTGCAGGTCGGGACGGATGAGGCCGCCGTGCGGCATCCGGTGGCCTCCGGACTGACCGGCCTGCACCACGTGCACAACGTGCTGGCCGCCGCCGCGGCCGCCCACGCCGCCGGCATGGACCCGGCCGAGATCGCCCGTGGTCTCGACGGGCTCGGGCCCGCCAGCCGCTTCCGGATGGAGCGCACCGACCGCGCGGACGGCGTCACGATCATCAACGACGCGTACAACGCCAACCCCGAGTCCATGCGCGCCGCGCTGCGGACGCTGGCCACCCTCGGCCGCTCCAGCGGCCGCCGCACCTGGGCCGTCCTGGGGGAGATGCTCGAGCTCGGCGATGCCCGCGTCCGTGAGCACACCCTCGTGGGCGAGTCCGTGGTGCGCCTGAACATCGCCCAGCTGCTGGTGGTGGGCGCCGGAGCCCGGCCGCTCTACATCGGCGCCCTCAACGAGGGCAGCTGGGGCGAGGAGGCGCACTTCGTCGACGACGCCGCGCAGGCCGAGGCGTTCCTCGCCGAGCACCTGCGCCCCGGCGACCTCGTCCTCGTCAAGTCCTCCAACGGCGTCGGGCTCGCGGCCCTCGGCGAGCGCCTCGCCACGGCCGACGCCGTCGCCGCCCCCTCCGCCTCCCCGAAGGAGTCCCGACCGTGATCGGACTGCTCATCGGCGGCGTGCTCGGCCTGGTCCTCTCGGCCGTCGGCACCCCGCTGTTCATCAGGTTCCTCGTCAAGCGCGGATACGGCCAGTTCGTCCGCGACGACGGCCCGACCACCCACAAGACCAAGCGCGGCACGCCCACGATGGGCGGCGCGGTCATCATCGGCTCCATGGTGCTGGCGTACCTGATCACCCACGGGCTGCTCGCGGTGCTCGGCGTCGACTTCGGCGGGCCCACGGCCTCCGGCCTGATCCTGCTGCTGCTCACCGTGGGCATGGCCTTCGTCGGTTTCGTGGACGACTTCACGAAGATCACGAAGCAGCGCTCGCTCGGCCTGACGCCGCGCGGCAAGATCATCCTCCAGGCCCTGATCGGCACCGCCTTCGCCGTCCTCGCCCTGAACTTCCCGGACGAGCGGGGCCTGACCCCCGCCTCGACGGCGATCTCCTTCGCCCGGGACATCCCGTGGCTCGACCTGGCCTTCGCCGGACCCGCGATCGGCGTCATCCTGTTCGTGATCTGGTCGAACCTCATCACCACCGCCACCACGAACGCCGTGAACCTCACGGACGGCCTCGACGGGCTCGCCACGGGTGCCACCGCCATGATCACGGGCGCCTACGTTCTGATATCGCTCTTCCAGTCGAGCCAGTCCTGCGCGCTCGAGGGCACCCGCGGCTGCTACGAGGTCCGCGACCCCATGGACCTGGCCCTGCTCGCGGCGATCCTCACGGGCAGCCTGCTGGGTTTCCTCTGGTGGAACACCTCGCCGGCCAAGATCTTCATGGGGGACACCGGCTCCCTGGGCCTGGGCGGCGCCCTGGCCGGCTTCGCGATCTTCACGCGCACCGAGATCCTGGTGGCCGTGCTGGCCGGCCTCATGGTCGCGATCACGCTCTCCGTCATCATCCAGGTGGGCTGGTTCAAGGTCTCCGGCGGCAAGCGCGTGTTCCTGATGGCGCCGCTGCAGCACCACTTCGAGCTCAAGGGCTGGGCCGAGGTGACCGTCGTGGTCCGCTTCTGGCTGCTGTCCCTGATGTGCGTCACCGTGGGGCTCGCGATCTTCTACGGCGACTGGCTCATCCGCCAGGGCGGCCTCGCGGGGGTGACCCCGTGACCGGCCCCGCGTCCGACGCCGCGCTCGCACCGGTGCGCCGGCCTCGCGCCGACACCGCCCGCACCGCCGACCTCACGTCCTGGGACGCCCCGGGGTGGGCCGGCCTGCGCGTCGTCGTCACGGGCCTGGGCGTCACCGGCTTCTCCGTGGCCGACACCCTGGCCGAGCTGGGCGCCGCCGTCGTGGTGGTGGACGGCGATGACGGCCCCGAGAACCGGGCGCGTGCGGAGACCCTGCGGATCGTGGGGGTCCGCGAGGTCCTGCTCGACCGGGCGGCCACGCAGGTGCTGCCCGAAGTCGACGGCGCCGCCGCGGACCTCGTCGTGACCTCCCCGGGCTGGCGGCCGGACCAGCCGCTGCTGATGGCCGCCCATGCGGCGGGCCTGCCGATCTGGTCCGACGTCGAACTGGCCTGGCGGCTGCGCGAGCGCGCCGGCCGGAAGACCGCCGACTGGGTGTGCCTGACAGGCACGAACGGCAAGACGACGACCGTGACGATGGTCGAGGCCATCCTGCGGGCGGACGGCCGTCGGGCGGTGGCCTGCGGCAACGTCGGCACCCCCGTGCTCGACGCGATCCGCGACCCGGAGGGCTTCGACGTGCTCGCCCTCGAGCTCTCCAGCTTCCAGCTGCACTGGACGCACGGCCTGGCCCCGGCGTCATCGGCGGTGCTGAACCTGTCCGAGGACCACGTGGACTGGCACGGCTCGATGGAGGAGTACGCCGCCGCCAAGGGCAAGGTGTACGCGAACACGCGGGTGGCCTGCGTGTTCAACGAGCAGGACCCGCTGACCCGCACCCTCGTGGAGCGCGCGGACGTCCAGGAGGGCTGCCGCGCGATCGGCTTCACCACGGACACCCCGGGCCTGTCCGACATCGGCGTCGTGGACGGGATCCTCGTGGACCGTGCGTTCCTGGACAACCGGCGCCACGAGGCGATCGCCCTGGCCGAGCGCGCCGACCTGGGCCCGGTGGCGCCGCGCCACACCATGGCCAACGCGGCCGCCGCGGCGGCGCTGACCCGGGCCGTCGGGGTGAGCCCCGCGGCCGTGGCCGAGGGCCTGCGCTCCTACGACCGCGGGGAGCACCGCATCCAGCTCGTGGCCACCTCCCGCGACATCATGTGGGTCAACGACTCCAAGGCGACGAACCCGCACGCCGCAGACGCGTCGCTGGCGGCGTTCAGCTCCGTGGTGTGGCTGGCCGGCGGCCTGCCCAAGGGCGTGACCTATCACGAGCTGGTGGCCGCGCACGCCCACCGGCTCCGGGCGGTGGTGCTCCTGGGCAGGGACACCTCGGCCCTGCGCGCGGCCCTGGCCGCGCACGCCCCGGACGTCCCCGTCCACGCCCCCCTCGCCGCGGCCGACGGCACCGGCCCCGCCGACGGCGCGGCCGTGATGACCGAGGCGGTGCGCGTGGCCGACGGCCTGGCCCGCCCCGGCGACACCGTGCTCATGGCGCCCGCCGCGGCGTCGATGGACCAGTTCCGCTCCTACGCGGCCCGCGGCGACGCATTCATCGAGGCCGTCGCCGGGCTGATGCGCGAGCACGGCTGGGACGTGCACGACGACGCCGCCCCCGACACCGACTGACCCGCCGCCCACCCGACCGTCTCGCTTCCCCCGTGAGGAGGGCCATGTCCCCGATCGAGCTCCGCCCGGTCCGCCCCCGCGCGGACGACGACGCCCCCGAGCACCGGGAGCGTCTCCTGCACCGGATGTGGCGGGTCCTGGAGGGTCGCCGCGCCCTCGACCTGTCGGTCCTGCTCATCAGCGGCTGCACCGCCCTGCTCACCGTGCTGGGGCTCGTGATGGTGCTCTCCTCGTCCTCCGTCGAGGCGATCGGCACCGGCGGCGGCTCGTACGCCCTGTTCCTGCGCCAGAGCGCCTGGGCGGTGGCGGGCGTGGCGGCCCTGCTCGTGTTCTCGCGCCTGCCGGTGCGCGTCTTCAAGGCGCTCGCCTGGCCGGCGTTCGGCGTGGCCGTGATCCTGCTCGCGCTGGTCGCGTTCTCCCCGCTCGGCGTCACCGTGGGCGGCAATCGCAACTGGCTGGGCATCGGCGGGTTCCGGATGCAGCCCTCCGAGGCCGCCAAGCTCGCCCTGGCCCTGTGGGCGGCGGCGGTCCTGGAGCGCAAGCACCGCCTCGTCACCCAGGTGCGGCACGCGCTGATCCCGGTGCTGCCCGGCGGCCTGCTGCTGCTGATCCTGGTGATGGCGGGCAGCGACCTCGGGACCGCGATCATCCTCGCGATCGTGCTGGCCACGGTGCTGTACGTGGCCGGCACCCACTGGGGGGTCTTCCTCACCTTCCTGGCGCTGAGCATGCTGGGCATCCTGGCCCTGACCCTCCTCGCCCCGCACCGCATGGTCCGGGTGCAGGCCTGGATGGGGGACTGCTCCGACGCCACCGACCCCTGCTTCCAGCCGGCGCACGGGATGTACGCCCTGGCCTCGGGCGGCTGGTGGGGCGCGGGCCTCGGCCAGTCCCGCCAGAAGTGGAGCTACATCCCGGAGGCCGAGAACGACTTCATCTTCACCATCCTCGGCGAGGAGCTCGGGCTCGTGGGCACGCTGGTGGTGCTGCTGGCCTACCTCGGCCTGGCGATCGGCATCTACCGCGTCGCCGCCGGGACCACGTCCACGTTCATCCGCCTGTCCACGTGGGGGATCCTGGCCTGGCTGGTGGGCCAGGCGGCCGTCAACATCGCGATGGTCTCCGGGATCATCCCCGTGGTGGGCGTCCCCCTGCCCTTCATCTCCTATGGTGGTTCCGCGCTCACCCTGTCCTTGAGCGCGGTCGGCATCGTGCTGGCCTTCGCCCGTCACGAGCGCCGCCGTGCCGCGCAGCCGGACGCCCGCCCGCAGGCGGACGAGCCGGACACCGACCCCCTCCCCGTGATCCCCACCCCCGCCCTCCAGGAGCCCCGATGACGCAGACCTCTCATCCCTCCGGACCCCTGCGGGTGGTGCTGGCCGGCGGCGGCACCGCCGGCCACATCTCCCCGATGCTCGCGATCGCCCGCGCCCTGGAGGACGACGGCGGCGGCCCCGTCGAGTGCACCATGGTCGGCACCGCCTCCGGCATGGAGACGCGTCTCGTCCCCGAGGCGGGCTACGAGCTCGACCTGATCGACCGGGTCCCGATGCCGCGCCGCCCGTCGATGGACGTCGTCCGCTTCCCGGCCCGCTTGCGCGCCGCGGTCGCCACGGCGGCCCGGATCCTGCGGGACCGGCGCGCCGACGTCGTCGTGGGCGTGGGCGGCTACGTCGCCACGCCCGTGTACCTCGCCGCGTTCCGGGCCGGTGTGCCCGTGGTGGTCCACGAGGCCAACGCCCGCCCCGGCCTGGCCAACCGCATCGGCGCCCTGCGGGCCGCGCACGTCGGCACCGCCCTGCCGGACACCCGCCTCCGCGGCGCCCGCTGGGTGGGCATGCCGATGCGCCCCGAGATCTCCGGCCTGGACCGGGCGGCCGCCCGCCGTGCCGCCCGTGAGGCCCTCGGCCTCGATCCGGACCGGACCACCGTCGTGGTGACCGGCGGCAGCTCGGGTGCGCTGGCCATGAACCGCACCGTGCGCGCCGCGCTGGGCGACCTCCTGGACGCCGGTCTGCAGGTGTTCCACCTGACCGGTCGGGACAAGGCCCTCACCGAGGACGACGGCGGCCTGCTGGTCCGGGACGGCTACGTCCAGCGGGAGTACCTGGCGGGCATGGAGCAGGCCTACGCCGCCGCCGACCTGATCGTCGCCCGCTCGGGCGCCGGCACGGTCTGCGAGGTGTCCGCGGTCGGCCTGCCCGCCGTCTACGTCCCCCTGCCCATCGGCAACGGCGAGCAGGCGCTCAACGCCCGCCCCGTGGTGGAGGCGGAGGGCGCGCTGCTCGTCCGCGACGACGCCTTCGGGCGCGCGTGGGTGCAGCGTCAGCTGATCCCGCTGGCGACCGACCCTGAGCGTCTCGCGCGCATGGGGGAGGCGGCCGCCCGCTTCGGCGTCCGGGACGCGGACGTCACCATGGCCGGCCTCGTGCGCTCGGCCGCCCAGGAAGGAGCCCGGCGATGAGCCGAGACGAGAGCACCCGTCCCGCGGCCGAGGGCCGCTTCGCCGACCTGGGCCGCGTGCACCTGCTGGGGATCGGCGGCGTCGGCGTGTCGGGGGTCGCCCGCATCCTCCAGGAGCAGGGCGTCGCGGTGTCCGGCTCCGACGCGAAGGACCTGCCCGTGATGCGCGAGCTCGCCGCGGGCGGTGCCCGGATCACGGTCGGCTACGATGCCGCGCATCTCGGCCGGGACGTCACCACGGTGATCGCCTCCTCGATCGCCGGGCCGGGCAACCCGGAGCACGACGCCGCCGTGGCGCGCGGACTGCGCGTGCTGCACCGTTCCGAGGGCCTCGCCCTGGCCATGCGCGGCCACCGGGTGCTGGCCGTCGCCGGCACGCACGGGAAGACCACCACGTCCTCCATGGCCGCCATGGCCTTCTCCGACGCCGGCTGGGACCCCACGTTCGCGGTCGGCGCCGCCGTCGCCGGGCTCGGCACCAACGCCCGGGCGGGCCGGGGCGAGTGGTTCATCGCGGAGGCCGACGAGTCCGACGGCACCCTGGTGAACTACCCGAGCACGATCGGGATCGTCACGACCGTGGAGGCCGACCACCTGGACCACTACGGGACCGAGGAGGCGGTGCACCAGGTCTTCCGGGACTTCGCGGGCGGGCTGCCGGCCGCCGCCCAGGGCGGGGTCCTCGTGGCCTGCCTCGACGACGCCGGCGCGGCGGACCTGGCCGCCTGGGCACGGGAGCACGCGGCCGCCGACGTCGTGACCTACGGCACGGCGCCCCGCGACGGCGTGGTGCCGGACCTGCTGGTCACCGACCTCGCGGTGGAGCCGGGCGAGACCGGAGTGGGCCAGCGCGCCACGTTCCGGATGGCGGACGGGCCGGAGCGCACCCTGCACCTGCAGGTGCCCGGCCGGCACAACGCGCTGAACGCCGCCGCCGTGGTCCTGGCCGCCGTCCGGGCGGGCATGGCCTTCGAGGCCGCCGTGCGGGGCGTCGAGGCCTTCCGGGGCACGGCCCGCCGATTCGAGTTCCGTGGCGCCGCGCGCGGCGTGCGGGTCTTCGACGACTACGCGCACCATCCCACGGAGGTGGCCGCCGCGGTCTCCGCCGGCCGTGCCGTGGCCGGTGACGCCCGCGTGCACGTCCTGTTCCAGCCCCACCTGTTCTCCCGCACCCGGGACTTCGCCGCCGAGTTCGCCGCCGCCCTCTCCGGGGCGGACGTGGTGCGCGTGCTGCCCGTGTACGCGGCCCGGGAGGAGCCGATGCCCGGCGTCGACTCGTCCCTCATCGCCTCCCGCCTCACCACGGGTGCCGCCGAGGACCGTGTCGTCGCCGAGGACCGCGCCGAGGCGGTGCGCTCGCTCGCGGCGGGCGCCACGGCCGGCGACGTCGTCCTGACGATGGGCGCGGGGGACGTCACCGCCCTGGGTCCGGACCTGCTGGCCGAGCTCGGCCGGGACGCGGCGCCCGGCGTCGCCCACCCGTGAGGCGCGGCCGCGGGACGCCGCCGCCGGCCGGAACCGACGCCTCCACCGTCGTCCAGTTCCCGGGCCGCACCGCGCGCCGGCGCCGCGCCACCCGCTGGGGTGTGGCGGCCGCGGTGCTCACGGTGCTGGGCGCCCTGGGCTGGGTCGTGTTCTTCTCGCCCGTGCTCGCGGTGGACCGCGTCGAGGTCACCGGCACCCGCCATGTCTCCGCCACCGCCGTCCAGGAGCGCCTGGAGCCCGTGTACGGCGTGCCGCTGTCCCGCGTCGGGGCCGGCCGTGTGGGCGAGCTGGTCGGCGGTCTGCCCGGGGTGGCCGAGGTCCATACCGTGCCCCGCCTGCCCACCGGCCTGGAGGTCGTGGTCCGGGAGCACGAGGCGCGGGCCCGGCGGGACGGTGACGACGGCGCGCAGCTGCTGCTCGCGGACGGCACCGTCCTGACGAGAGTGCCGGAGGAGCGGCTCGAGGGCGAGGACCTCCCCGCGTTCTCGGAGGAGCTGGCGCAGCGGGCACAGGAGGAGCGCGCCGAGGTGGCCGAGGTGCTGGCCGCCCTGCCGGAGCCTGTGGCCGATCGTGTCGAGACCGCCGACTCCCGGGGCCCGGGCCAGGTCCGTCTGGCGCTCGAGGGCGGGGTGACCCTGGTCTGGGGCGACGCGCAGGACGCCGGCCTCAAGGGGTCCGTGGCCGAGGCGTTCCTGGCGGACGAGCGGCACGGGTCCGCGGCGGGCGGCGTCGCCGAGATCGACGTCTCCGTTCCCACGCGGCCGATCACGCGCTGAACCGGGGCCACAGGAGTCTCCAGTAGAACGTGAAGGTGAAGGTCGGGGCGCCTGGTCTCGTGCGAGTCGGGGTGTCCTCACCGCGGAGGCTCGTCCTTCGAGTCTCACGTGAAAGTTGATGTTGAGGGCGTCTTTTCCGCGTGGACACGCCGTTTTCTTTTGCGCGTGACGCGGGCCTCCCAGTACGGTGGATCCGAACGCGCGCGAGGCTCGCTTCACGCTGTGCTTGAAGGTGTCCACCCCGGGTGGCCGCCGATCACCGGGGCGATGTGCCTCGCGCTGACCTCTCGAGATCTCGAACAAAGGGAACCAACACCGTGGCTGCACCCCAGAACTACCTGGCCGTCATCAAGGTCGTCGGCATCGGCGGCGGCGGCGTGAACGCCGTGAACCGCATGATCGAGGTGGGGCTTCGCGGCGTGGAGTTCATCGCCATCAACACGGACGCCCAGGCGCTGCTGATGTCGGACGCGGACGTGAAGCTGGACGTGGGCCGCGAGCTCACCCGTGGACTCGGCGCGGGCGCGAACCCCGAGGTCGGCCGCCAGGCCGCCGAGGACCACGCGGAGGAGATCGAGGAGGTCCTGCGGGGCGCGGACATGGTGTTCGTGACCGCGGGCGAGGGCGGCGGCACCGGCACCGGCGGAGCGCCCGTCGTGGCCCGCATCGCGCGCTCGCTCGGCGCCCTGACCATCGGCGTCGTGACCCGTCCGTTCACGTTCGAGGGCCGCCGTCGCGCCGGCTCCGCCGAGGCGGGCATCGACGCCCTGCGGGACGAGGTCGACACCCTCATCGTGATCCCGAACGACCGCCTGCTGTCCATCTCGGACCGCAACGTCTCGGTCATGGACGCCTTCCGTCAGGCGGACCAGGTGCTCCTCTCCGGCGTCCAGGGCATCACCGACCTGATCACCACCCCGGGCCTGATCAACCTCGACTTCGCGGACGTGAAGTCCGTGATGCAGGGCGCGGGCTCCGCGCTCATGGGCATCGGCCACGCGCAGGGCGAGGACCGCGCCGTCAAGGCGGCCGAGCTGGCGATCGCCTCGCCGCTGCTCGAGGCCTCCATCGACGGCGCGTACGGCGTGCTGCTCTCCATCCAGGGCGGCTCCGACCTCGGCCTCTTCGAGATCAACGAGGCCGCGCGACTGGTCCAGGAGGTCGCCCACCCGGAGGCCAACATCATCTTCGGCGCGGTCATCGACGACGCCCTCGGCGACGAGGTGCGCGTGACCGTGATCGCCGCGGGCTTCGACAAGGTGGACGTCACCTCCGCCCCGGCCGCCCCGCAGGCCGCGCAGCAGCAGCAGGCGGCCCCGCAGCGGGCCGCGGCCCCCGCGCAGCCGCAGCCCGTCCCCGCCCAGCCGCAGCCGGCCGCCCCGGCCCCGCCGCAGCAGGCCGAGCGCCCCGCCGTGCGCGGCACCGTGCCGCTGGCCCCGCAGGAGCAGCAGCCGCGCCGCCAGCAGGACCTGCCCACCGTGGTGGAGCCGGACCTCGGCGCCGGGTCCTCGGACCTGGACGTCCCGGACTTCCTCAAGTGACGGCCGCGGAGGGGCCGGCCGGGACCACACGGGTCCCCGCCGGCCCCTTCGTGCACCGCGAGACCGTCCGCACCGCGACGGGCGCCGTGCACGTCGCCTGGACCTCCGTGGCCGCCGGCAACCTCGCGCTGCACGTGGTCCCGCCGGACGAGGCCGAGGGGCTCGCTCGCGTCAGCGCCGCCCGTCGCGCCCTGGAGCGCGTGATGGGGGTCCCCGAGGGCGCCACGCTCTATCTGGACCAGGTGCACTCGGCCGACGTCGTGTGGGCGGACGGGCCCGGGCGCGGCGGTGCCCCGGCCCCCGTGGCCGACGCCGCCGTGAGCCGCGACGGGTCCCGGCCGCTGGCCGTCATGGTGGCCGACTGCCTCCCCGTGGTCCTCGTCGACGAGACGACCGGCGCGACCGCCGTGGCCCACGCCGGGCGACGCGGGCTGCTGGAGGGCGTCCTGGAGGCGACCGTCGATCGGCTGCTCTCCCTGCGTCCGGAGGCCGACCGAGCCGGTCCCGGCCTGCGCGCCTGGATCGGCCCCGGCGTGTGCGGCCGCTGCTACGAGGTGCCCGCGGCCATGCGCGACGACGCCGCCGCCCGCCTCCCGGCGACCGCCGCCACCACGTCCTGGGGCACCCCCGCCCTCGACCTGCCCGCCGGCGCCGCGGAGGTCCTCCGTGCCCGCGGGGTGGCCGCCGCGACGATCGACGTGTGCACGCGGGAGGACGAGCGCCTGTTCTCGCACCGTCGGGCGCCCGGTGAGGGCCGGTTCGCCGGCCTCGTCTGGCGCGCCGACCCCGACGCCACCACCCCGAGAGGAGACGCATGACCGCCCCCGCCACCGCCGGGCCGACCCCGACGGACCCCCGCGCCCGGGAGATCGCCGACGCGCTCGCCGCGGTGCACTCCCGCATCGCCGACGCCGCGCGGGACGCCGGGCGCGAGGCGGAGCCCGCGCTCGTCGTCGTGACCAAGACCCACCCCGCCGAGGACGTCGTGCGCCTCGCCGCGCTCGGCGTGACCGACGTGGGGGAGAACCGCGACCAGGAGGCCCGGCCCAAGGCCGAGGCCGTCGCCGCGGCCCTGGGGGCGGACGCCCCGCGCTGGCACTTCGTGGGCCAGCTGCAGACCAACAAGGCCAAGTACGTGGTGCGCTACGCGTCCGTGGTGGAGTCGGTGGACCGACCCGAACTGGCCGAGGCGCTCTCGCGGGCGCTCGTGCTGCGGCGCGAGCGCGAGCCCGAGGCCGCGATCCCCGACCTGGAGTGCCTCGTGCAGGTGGACGTCGACGACCGCGCCGACGAGGACCGTCCCGAGGGGATCGGTCCGCGCGGCGGCGCCCGCCCCGAGGACGTCGCCGCCCTCGCGGCCGTCGTCGCCGGCCTGCCGGGCCTGCGGCTGGGCGGGCTGATGTGCGTGGCACCGCGCGGCCTGGACCCGGAGGAGGCGTTCCGCCGGCTCGCCGCTCTCGGCGCGCGCGTGCGGCAGACGCATCCGGAGGCCACCGCGCTGTCCATGGGGATGAGCGCGGACCTCGAGGCGGCCGTGCGCGCCGGGGCGACACAGGTGCGCATCGGCTCCGACGTTCTGGGGGCCCGGGACGCGGTGGGCTAACGTTGACCCCGCGCGTCCCGGCGGGACGCGACAGGACCGTGCGGACGCATGCGCACCGACGACGAACGACGGCGGCCCCCGGGGCCGGAGGACGTGGTGAAGGAAGACTCATGGCTGGTGCCCTGAAGAAGACGATGATCTACCTCGGCCTGGCCGACGGCGACGAGTACGACGAGCAGCCCCGTGCCACCGAGCGGGAGACCGCGCCCCGACACGAGGTCGTCGAGGCGCGCCGCCCCGCGGAGCCGGACACCGACCCCCACATGGAGGACGTCCGCCCGACTGCGGTCCGCGATCCCGAGCCGGCCGAGCGGCCGGAGCCCGTGACCCCGTCCGGCTCCACCGCGGCCGATCCCGTCGAACCCCGGCGTCCGGCGCGTCCCGAGCCGGCCGACCCGGGCTACCGGGCCCCGGTGACCCCCATCAAGCGAGCCGCAGCGTCGTCTGCCGAAGGAGCCTCCGTGCACACCCTGTCCACCGTCCACCCCCGCTCCTACAACGACGCGAAGGCGATCGGCGAGGCCTTCCGCTCCGGCGTCCCCGTGATCATGAACGTGACCGACCTCGGTGAGAACGAGGCCAAGCGCCTCGTGGACTTCGCGGCCGGCCTCGTCTTCGGCCTGCACGGCTCGATCTCCCGCATCACCAGCAAGGTGTTCCTGCTGACCCCGGCCACCGTGGACGTCGTCGGCGCCGAGCAGGGCGAGTCCGGCGCGGCCGACTCCCCGTTCGACGGCGACTGAGGCGCCCATGCAGCTGCTCCTCGCCCTCGCCTACATCGCCCTGACGGTGGTGCTCGCGGCGCTGACCGTGCGGATCGTCCTGGACGTCACGCAGTCGTTCGCCCGCCACTGGCGCCCCACCGGGGCGGCCCTCGTGCTGGCCAGCGGCGTGTACGGGGCCACCGACCCGTTGCTGCGCCCCGTGCGTCGTGCCGTGCCGCCGGTGAACCTGGGCGGCATCGGCCTGGACGTGGCCTTCCTCATCGTGTTCCTCGGCGTCGTCCTGCTGCGGGTCCTGGTGCTGAGCCTGGCCGGCGTGGCCTGACCCGCGGCCCGGGGCGGCTGTCGGCCCCGGTGGTAGTCTTCGCGGCAGGATCGGCGCCGCCCCTCACCGGCGCGCCGACCGCCGACGCGCCGGGCCGCCCGGCCGTCCCCGAGCACCGAGCAGAGAGCGAGACGGTTCCATGGCGCTGTCCTGGGAAGACGTGGTCAACAAGCAGTTCCAGCCCACGAAGTTCCGCGAGGGCTACGACCAGACCGAGGTGGATGACTTCCTCGACGAGATCGTGGCGGAGTTCAAGCGCCTGATCGCCCTCAACGAGCAGCTCGAGTCCGAGAACGCGGAGCTGCGCGCCGGCGGCGCCGCCCCGGCCGCCGGCCCCGCTGCGGACACCCCGGAGGCCGCCGCGACCCCGGCCTCCGCCGAGGAGTCGGCCCCGGCCGCCGCCCCCGAGTCCGCCGACGCGGCCGCGACCTCCGCCGCCGGCGTCCTGGCCATGGCCCAGCGGCTGCATGACGAGCACGTCGCCGCGGGCGAGCAGCGCAGCACCGAGCTCGTCGCCGAGGCCGAGGCCACCGCGGCCCGGCTCGTCAGCGACGCCGAGGAGCAGAAGGCCCGCACCCTCGAAGCCCTGGCCGAGGAGAAGGCCGGCCTGGAGGGCGAGGTCGAACAGCTGCGCAGCTTCGAGACCGACTACCGCAGCCGCCTCACCTCCTACATCGAGGGCCAGCTGCGCGAGATCCGCGCCCAGAAGCGCGTCGAGCCCCCCACGCCCACGGCGTGAGCCGAGCCGTCGACGCCGCGCCGGCCCCGCGATCCCCTCGCGCGGGCCGGCGAGCCGTGCTCACCGCCCTCATCGTGGCGGTGCTGGCCTACGCCCTCGACCAGCTGACCAAGTACGCGGTCGAGAGCACGATGCAGCTGGGGGACTCCGTCGCGGTGATCCCCGGGGTGCTGCGCTGGCACTACATCCTGAACCCGGGCGCGGCCTTCTCCATCGGCGAGGACCACACCTGGGTGTTCACCATCATCCAAGCCGTGGTGGCGGTCGCCGCCCTCGTCGGGATCGCCCGCGTGCGCTCGACGCCGTGGGCCCTGGCGCTGGGCGGGCTCGCCGGCGGCGTGCTCGGCAACCTCACGGACCGGCTGTTCCGGCCCCCGGCGTTCGGGCGCGGCCACGTGGTCGACATGATCTCCGTGCCGCACTTCGCGATCTTCAACGTGGCGGACTCGTTCATCGTCTGCTCCGTCATCGGCGTCGCCCTGCTCGTGATGACCGGCCGCCGCCTGGACGGCACACGGGAGGCGTGAGGACATGGGCATGAGACCGGGACTGACCGAGCGGCTCGAGGTCACCGAGGCCGAGGCGGGCCGGAGGGTCGACGCGGTGCTCGCCGACGCGTTCGGCGTCTCCCGCTCGCTGCTGGCGGACTGGTTCTCCCGGGGCCTGGTGCGGGCCGAGTCGCGCTCCGGCCGCCGGGACCGTGTCCTGGCCAAGTCCGCGAAGGCCGTGGCGGGGGAGACCCTCGCCGTCGACGTCCCCGACGACCCCGACCCCCTGGAAGTGAGGGCAGAGCGCGTGGACGCGCTGAGCATCCTGTACGAGGACGAGGACCTGGTGGCCGTGGACAAGCCCACCGGCGTGGCCGCGCACCCCTCGCCGGGCTGGGTCGGGCCCACCGTGGTGGGCGCCCTGGCCGCCCTCGGCTACGACATCACCACCTCGGGCGCCCCTGAGCGCCAGGGGATCGTGCACCGGCTCGACGTCGGCACCACCGGGGTCATGGTCGTGGCCAAGACCGAGCGCGCCTACACGGCCATGAAGGACCAGTTCCGCGAGCGCGTGCCGGAGAAGGTCTACCACGCCGTGGTCCAGGGCATCCCGGACCCGCTGAGCGGCACCGTGGACGCGCCCATCGGGCGGCATCCCGGCCACCACTGGAAGTTCGCGGTGCTCGAGGACGGCCGGCCGTCCGTGACCCACTACGAGACGCTCGAGGTGTTCGGCCGGGCCACCCTGCTCGAGGTCCACCTGGAGACCGGGCGCACCCACCAGATCCGCGTGCACACCTCGGCGCTGCGCCACCCGTGCGTCGGCGACCTCACGTACGGGGCGGATCCGCGCCTGGCGGCCGAGCTCGGGCTGACCCGCCAGTGGCTGCACGCCCACCGCCTGGCGTTCCCGCACCCGGTCACGGGGGAGCCGGTGACGATCACCTCCCCGTATCCGGACGACCTCGCCCACGCCCTGGCGGCGCTGCGCGGCGACGAGGACTGAGCCTGCACCGTCGATGTGACCCCCGTCCCGGTCCGGCCCCGCCGCCCGGGCACCACGAGTAGGCTGGTGCGGCCCTGCCGTCCTCCCCGTCGAAAGGCCCACCCCGCATGACCGTGTCCGCCGACGCCCGCCCCGACGCCGTGAAGGACGGCGGCTTCGTCCACCTGCACACGCACACCGAGTACTCCATGCTCGACGGCGCCGCGAAGCTGGACGACCTGTTCGCCGAGGCCCAGCGGCTGGGCATGGACTCGCTGGCCATCACGGACCACGGCTACCTCTTCGGCGCCTACGACTTCTGGTCCAAGGCGAAGGCGGCGGGCGTCAAGCCGATCATCGGGCTCGAGGCCTACGTGGCCCCCGGGCAGCAGCACCGCACGGACAAGGAGAAGACCCGCTGGGGCGAGCCCCACCAGCGGGGGGACGACGTGTCCGGCGGCGGTGCGTACACGCACATGACGCTGCTGAGCGAGACCACCGAGGGGATGCACAACCTGTTCCGGATGGGCTCGATCGCCTCGCTGGACTCGGTGTACGCCAAGTGGCCGCGGCTGGACCGGGAGCTGCTGAGCCAGTACTCGAAGGGCCTGATCGCCACCACGGGCTGCCCCTCCGGCGAGGTGCAGACGCGCCTGCGCCTGGGCCAGTACCGGGAGGCGATGCAGGCGGCCTCGGACTTCCGGGACATCTTCGGCAAGGACAACTACTACTGCGAGATCATGCACCACGGCCTCGACATCGAGCGCCGGGTGATGACGGACCTGCGCCGGCTCGCCAAGGACCTGGGCCTGCCGTTCGTGGCCACGAACGACCTGCACTACACCCACGAGCACGACGCCAAGGCGCACGAGGCGCTGCTGGCCCTGCAGTCGGGCTCGAAGCTCAACGAGCCCAGCTACGACCAGGGCGGCTCCCGCTTCGCGTTCTCCGGCACCGAGTACTACCTGAAGTCCCCGCGGCAGATGCGCGAGCTCTTCGCGGAGCTGCCCGAGGCCTGCGACAACACGCTGCTCATCGCCGAGCGGTGCGAGGTCGAGTTCGACACGAAGGCCAACTACATGCCGGTCTTCCCCACGCCGGAGGGCGAGGACGAGACCAGCTGGCTCATCAAGGAGGTCGCCTCCGGTCTGGCCTACCGCTACCCGGACGGCGTGCCGGACCACGTGCGCAAGCAGGCGGACTACGAGCTGGACGTCATCATCTCGATGGGCTTCCCCGGGTACTTCCTCGTCGTGGCCGACTTCATCAACTGGGCCAAGGAGAACGGCATCCGGGTGGGCCCGGGCCGTGGCTCGGGCGCCGGATCGATGGTGGCGTACGCGCTGCGCATCACGGACCTGGACCCGCTCAAGCACGGGCTGATCTTCGAGCGGTTCCTCAACCCGGACCGCGTGTCCATGCCCGACTTCGACGTCGACTTCGACGACCGCCGTCGCTCCGAGGTGATCGACTACGTCACCCGCAAGTACGGCGACGAGCGCGTCACCATGATCGTCACGTACGGCACCATCAAGACCAAGCAGGCCCTGAAGGACTCGGCCCGCGTGATGGACCAGCCGTTCTCGATGGGCGAGTCCCTCACCAAGGCGCTGCCGCCGGCGGTGATGGCCAAGGACATCCCGCTCAAGGACATCGAGGACCCCGCGGCCCCGCGCTACGGGGAGGCCGCGCCCTTCCGCGAGCTGATCGCCACGGACCCGGTGGCGAAGGAGGTCTTCGAGACCGCCAAGGGTCTCGAGGGTCTGAAGCGGCAGTGGGGCGTGCACGCGGCCGGCGTGATCATGTCCTCGGTGCCGGTGATCGACGTCATCCCGATCATGCGCCGCCTGCAGGACGGCCAGGTCATCACGCAGTTCGACTACCCGATGGCGGAGTCCCTGGGCCTGATCAAGATGGACTTCCTGGGGCTGCGCAACCTCACGATCATCTCGGACGCGCTCGAGAACGTGAAGGCGAACCAGGGCGTGGACCTGGACCTGGAGACCCTCGACGTGGACGACCCGGCGGCCTACGAGCTGCTGGCCCGCGGCGACACCCTCGGCGTGTTCCAGCTCGACGGCGGGCCCATGCGTTCGCTGCTGAAGATGATGCGCCCGGACAACTTCGAGGACATCTCGGCGACCATCGCCCTGTACCGCCCCGGCCCCATGGGCGCGAACTCCCACACCAACTACGCGCTGCGCAAGAACGGGCAGCAGGAGATCACCCCGATCCACCCCGAGCTGGAGGAGCCGCTGCGGGAGATCCTGGACACCACCTACGGCCTGATCGTGTATCAGGAGCAGGTCATGGCGATCGCCCAGAAGGTGGCGGGCTACTCGCTCGGCCAGGCCGACATCCTGCGCCGCGCGATGGGCAAGAAGAAGAAGTCGGAGCTGGACAAGCAGTACGAGGCGTTCCACCAGGGCATGCTGGACCGCGGCTACTCGGAGGCCGCGGTGAAGGCCCTGTGGGACATCCTGCTGCCCTTCTCGGACTACGCGTTCAACAAGGCGCACTCGGCCGCCTACGGCCTGGTCTCCTACTGGACGGCCTACCTCAAGGCGCACTACCCGGCGGAGTACATGGCGGCGCTGCTCACCTCGGTGGGCGACGACAAGGACAAGCTGGCCATGTACCTCAACGAGTGCCGCCACATGGGCATCACGGTGCTGCCCCCGGACGTGAACGAGTCCCACCTGACCTTCACCCCCGTCGGCCGGGACATCCGCTTCGGCATGGGCGCCGTCCGCAACGTGGGCCCCAACGTGGTCAAGGGCATGGTCCAGGGGCGCGAGGACGGGGGTTCGTACACGGGCTTCGGCGACTTCCTGGCGAAGGTGCCGCTCGTGGTGTGCAACAAGCGCACCATCGAGTCCATGATCAAGGCCGGCGCCTTCGACTCCCTCGGCTACGCCCGCCGCGCCCTGCTGGCCGTGCACGAGGAGGCCGTGGACGCCACCGTGGCGCAGAAGCGCAAGGAGGACCACGGCGAGTTCACCTTCGACCTGTTCGCGCTCGGCGGCGGCGACGAGGACGACTCCGACGCCGCGGACGGCGTCGCCGTCCCGGACCTGCCGGAGTGGTCCAAGAAGGAGAAGCTCGCGTTCGAGCGCGAGATGCTGGGCCTGTACGTGTCCGACCATCCGCTGCAGGGCCTCGACGGCGTCCTGGCCCAGCACGCCGACGTCCAGATCAGCCGCGTCCTCGACGACGACGGGCCCGCGGACGGCGCGATCGTCACCATCGCGGGCCTGGTCACCACGCTCGAGCGCCGCATCGCCAAATCCTCGGGCAACGCGTACGCGCGCTGCGAGATCGAGGACCTCGGGGGCTCGATGGACGTCATGTTCTTCGGCCAGGTGTACGCGCCCATCGCGATGATGCTGGCCGAGGACCTCGTCGTCGCCGTCAAGGGCAGGGTCCAGCGCCGCGACGACGGGTCGGTGTCCCTGTCGGCGATGGAGCTGACCATCCCGGAGCTCTCGGACGGCCCCGGCGGCCCCGTGCGGATCACGCTGCCGGCGTTCAAGGCCACGGAGCAGGTCATGGGCCAGCTGGCGGACGTGCTGCGCACCCATGAGGGCTCCTCGGAGGTGCGGCTGTCCCTGGTGGGCCAGCGTGCCACGCAGGAGTTCCAGCTGGGCCCGCAGTTCCGGGTGAGCCCGAACCCGGCGCTGTTCGGTGACCTCAAGATCCTGCTGGGTCCGGCCTGCCTCGGCTGAGCGGACGTAGCATGGGAGTGCCCCGCCCAGGAGGAGAGAGCTGATGCACTGCCCGTTCTGCCGCCATGAGGACTCGCGCGTGGTCGACTCACGCTCCCTCGACGACGGCTCCGCCATCCGTCGGCGTCGGCAGTGTCAGGCCTGCGGGAAGCGGTTCACCACCATGGAGACCACCGCCCTGACCGTCGTCAAGCGCTCCGGGGTGGCGGAGCCGTTCGACCGCTCCAAGGTGATCAACGGCGTCCGGAAGGCGTGCCAGGGGCGGCCGGTGACGAGCGACGACCTGGCCATGCTCGCCCAGGAGGTCGAGGAGACGGTCCGTGCCACGGGCAACGCCGAGGTGGACGCCCACGACGTCGGCCTGGCCATCCTCGATCCGCTGCGCCGTCTCGACCAGGTGGCCTTCCTGCGCTTCGCCTCCGTCTACCGGGACTTCGAGTCCCTCGACGACTTCGAGGAGGCCATCGCGGAGCTCCGGGCCGGTGACGGGGACGACCGCGGCCGTCCCGCCGTGCAGCCGCGGCTGTTCACCCGCTGACCCGGGCCGATGCGACGGCGCCGCCGGGATCGACGGTGCAGTGGTGCGCACGGCCTCCAGGCGCTACAGTGTTCCCCGGGTCGACCTCGGTCGGCCCGGCAAGACTGCCGAGGGCGGTTCCGGAGGGGAAGCCGGAACCGCCCTCGGTGTCTGCGCCCTCAGTTGCCGTCGGCGAGCGAGCCGTGCGCGGCCAGGGCGGCGCCCACGATGCCCGCGTTGTTCTGCAGCTGGGCCGGGACGATCGGGGTGCGCAGGCGCAGCAGCGGCAGGTAGTCGTCCGGCCGCTTGGAGATGCCGCCGCCGACGATGAACAGGTCGGGCGAGAAGATCCGCTCCACGTGGGAGAAGAAGCGCTGCAGTCGCTCGGCGTACTCGGCCCAGCTGAGCTGATCGCGCTCCCGGGCCTTCGCAGAGGCCCGTGACTCGGCCATCACGCCGTCGAGCTCCAGGGAGCCGACCTCGAAGTTCGGGACGAGCATGCCGTCGTGGATCATCGCGCCGCCGATGCCGGTGCCGAGGGTGATCACGTGCACCAGGCCGCGCACGCCCCGCCCGGCCCCGTAGCGGGCCTCCGCGAGGCCGGCCGCGTCGGCGTCGTTGACCACGGTCACGGGGCGGCGCAGGTGCTCCTCGAACGTGCCGCGCAGGTCCGTGCCGATCCACGAGTGGTCGATGTTGTTCGCGGACAGGCACACCCCGTCCTTGACGATCGAGGGGAAGCACACGCCCAGCGGGGCGGAGGGCTTCGGCGCCTTCTCGCGCCCGTCGAGCTCGGCGGTGATGGCCGCCAGGGTCGCCGCCACGGGCTCGGGCATGGCCGGCTGCGGCGTGGGGATGCGGAAGCGTTCCCCGCGCAGGGTGCCCGCCTTCGGCCCCGACCCGAGGCGGACCAGGCCGCCCTTCATGCCGGTCCCCCCGACGTCGATGCCGATCGTCGTGGGGTATTTGGAGGAGCGCTGGGCGGTGCTGGTGTGCGTCGTCACGGCCCCCAGCTTAGTGCCGGGTCACGGCAGCGTGAGAATCTCCGCGCCGTCGTCCGTGACCACGATCGTGTGCTCGAACTGCGCGGTGCGACGGCGGTCGCGGGTCACCACGGTCCAGCCGTCGTCCCACTGGTCCCACTCGATCGTGCCGAGGGTGAGCATCGGCTCGATGGTGAACACCATGCCGGGCACGAGCAGGCGGTCGTGGGCCGGGGCCGCGTCGTAGTGGGGGATCACGAGGCCGGAGTGGAAGTCCACGCCCACGCCGTGGCCGATGAAGTCGCGCACCACGCCGTAGCCGAAGCGCTTGGCGTAGGACTCGATGGCGCGGCCGATCACGTTGACCTGACGGCCGGGCTTCACGGCGCGGATCCCGCGGCGCAGGGCCTCCTCGGTGCGCTCGACGAGCAGACGGGACTCCTCGTCCACGTCGCCGACCAGGTAGGTGCGGTTGTGGTCTCCGTGGACGCCGTCCAGGTACGCGGTGATGTCCAGGTTGACGATGTCCCCGTCCTCCAGGACGGTGCCGTCCGGGATGCCGTGGCAGATGACCTCGTTGATCGAGGTGCAGATGGACCGCGGGAAGCCGCGGTAGCCCAGGCAGGACGGGTAGGCGCCGCGCTCCACGAGGAAGGCGTGCGCGATCCGGTCCAGCTCGTCCGTGGTGACGCCCGGGCGGATGTGGGCGGCGGTGTGCTCCATGGCCTGCGCGGCCAGGCGGCCGGCGGCGCGGATCCGCTCGACGCCGGCGGCGTCGTAGACGTCCGAGGCCTTGCCCTCGTCCGGGGTGGCCTTGCCGACGTACTCGGGGCGCGGGATCGCGGCCGGCACGGGCGGGGCGGGGGACGGGGCCCCGGGCGTCAGCGTGCCGACGGGGGCGAGCGACCCGGGCTCCGGCGCGGTGGGGCCCGCAGGGCGGGGACCGTTGTGGCTGGACGGGGCGACGGGGTTCTGACGCTGGGACATGTCCTCCAGCCTATCGGCCCGGCTACTGTGGCCCCCATGACCGAGACGAGCGAGTTCTGGTACAACGTCAACACGCATCAGGTGGAGGTGGGCGCCCAGTCGGACTGGTCCCAGCTGCTGGGCCCGTTCGGCACCCGTGAGGAGGCCCAGGCCGCGATGGACCGCGTGCGGGCGAACAACGAGACCGCCGACGCCTGGGACGAGCGCGACGACGACTGGGACAGCCGTCCCGTCGACGACGCCTCCTGACCGCGGCGCCGGACGACGCCGGGCCCCCGTCCCTCGGACGGGGGCCCGGTCGTCTCACGGGGCGGGTTCAGCCCTCGAAGCCGTGCTCCGGGGCCGGGAACGCGCCGTCGAGCACGTCCGCGCGATAGGCCCGGACCGCGTCGCCCACGACCTCGTGCAGGCGGGCGTACTGACGGACGAACCGGGGCACCCGTCCCTCGCGCAGGCCGAGCATGTCCTGCCACACGAGCACCTGGCCCGTGGTGCCCGGGCCCGCGCCGATGCCCACGGTGGGCACCCGCAGCGCGGCGTCGACGGCGGCGGCGACGTCCGAGGGGACCATCTCCATCAGGACGGCGAACGCCCCCGCGGCCTCGAGGGCCCGGGCCGACGCCGTCATCCGCTCGGCCGCCCCCGCGCCGCGGCCCTGCACCCGGTAGCCGCCGAGCACGTGCTCGGACTGCGGGGTGAAGCCGATGTGGGCCATGACCGCGACGCCGGCTGCCGTCATCGCGGCCACGTGCTCGGCGAAGCGCTCGTCGCCCTCCACCTTGACGGCGTGCGCGCCGGACTCCTTCACGAGGCGCACGGCCGACTCGACGGCCTGCCGCGGGGAGGCCTCGTACGAGCCGAAGGGCAGGTCCGCGACCACGAGGGCACGCTCGGCACCGCGCACCACGGCCTGGGTGAACAGGATCATCTGGTCCAGGGTGACCGGCAGGGTGGTGGGATGGCCCAGCACGGTGTTGCCCACCGAGTCGCCCACGAGCAGCACCTCGACGCCGGCCTCGTCGAACAGGGCCGCCGTCATCGCGTCGTAGGTGGTGAGCATCGCGAAGCGCCGGCCCTCGTCCTTGGCCCGCTGCAGGTGGACCGTCCGGTACCGGGACGGGGCGGGCGGCCCGTAGGGGGCGGTGTCGTCAGGCTGCCGGGGGGACTGGGGAGCAGACATGGGCCGGAGTCTACGCGGCGCGTCTAGAGTGGCGGCATGGATCGACAGCAGGACTACGTGCTCCGCACCATCGAGGACCGGGACGTCAGGTTCGTCCGGCTCTGGTTCACGGACGTGATCGGTACGCTGAAGTCGGTGGCCCTGTCTCCGGCCGAGGTGGAGAACGCCTTCACGGAGGGCCTGGGCTTCGACGGCTCCTCGATCGACGGATACACCCGCATCTCGGAGTCGGACATGCTGCTGCAGCCCGATCCCTCGACCTTCCAGATCCTGCCCTGGCGCGGCGACCAGGGACAGAGCTCCCGGATGTTCTGCGACGTGCTCACCCCGGACGGCCGACCCGCCCCCGCCGACCCGCGGCACGTGCTGCGCCGCGTGCTGGACCGGGCCGCAGACCGGGGCTTCACGTGCTTCACCCACCCGGAGATCGAGTTCTACCTCCTCCAGTCGGACCAGCCCGGCCCGGACGGGGAGCCGGTGCCCGTGGACCGCGCGGGCTACTTCGACAACGTGCCCGGCTCCGACGCGGCCGACTTCCGCCGCGACGCCGTCAGCCTCCTCGAGGGGATGGGCATCTCCGTCGAGTTCAGCCACCACGAGAACGGCCCCGGCCAGAACGAGATCGACCTGCGCGCGGCGGACGCGCTCACGACGGCGGACAACGTGATGACGTTCCGGACCGTCGTCAAGGAGGTCGCCGCCGCCCAGGGCACGTACGCCACGTTCATGCCCAAGCCGTTCTCCGAGCACCCCGGCTCGGGCATGCACACCCACTTCTCCCTCTTCGAGGGTGACGCGAACGCGTTCTACGACCCGGCGGACGAGTTCCGGCTCTCCGTCACGGGCCGCCGGTTCATCGCGGGCCTGCTGCGCCACTCCGTGGAGATCACCGCGGTGACCCACCAGTTCGTGAACTCCTACAAGCGCCTGTGGGGCGGCGGCGAGGCGCCCTCGTACGTCTCCTGGGGCCACAACAACCGTTCCGCGCTCGTGCGCGTGCCCCTGTACAAGCCGGACAAGGCCGGCTCGGCCCGCATTGAGTACCGCGGCATCGACGCCTCGGCCAACCCGTACCTGGCCTACGCCCTGCTGATCGCGGCCGGGCTCAAGGGCATCGAGGAGGGCTACGAGCTGCCCGAGTCCGCCGCCGAGGACGTCAGCGCGCTGACCACCCACGAGCGGCGCGTGCTCGGCCACGTCCCCCTGCCCGGCACCCTGCACGACGCCCTGCGCGCCGCCGAGGAGTCCGAGTTCGTGGCATCCGTGCTGGGCGAGCACGTCTTCGACGCCCTGCTGCGCAACAAGCGCCAGGAATGGGACGACTACCGGGTGGAGGTCACGCCGTACGAGCTGCGGCGCTACCTCTCCGGCCTCTGAGGCGCCGGCCGTGTCCGCCCTGCCCGACGCGGCGACCGCCGACGCCCCGGACCGCCGCACCCTCGCGCACGCCGGCGTCGCCGACGCCGGCCGCGTGCAGACGCTGCTCACCTCGCCCGAGTTCGAGGGCGTGGACGTGCGTCCCCTCGTCGAGCTCCTCGGCCACGCCGCCGATCCCGACCGGGCCCTGCTGCTGTGGGTGCGCCTGGCCGAGCGCGAGCCCCGCGTCCACCACGCCCTCCGGGACCCCGAGACGACGGCCCGCCTGCTGCGGCTGCTCGGCGCCTCCGAGGCCCTCGGCGAGTTCCTCATCCGCCGTCCCGAGCAACTGGACCTCGTCCTCGACCCGGACGCGGCCGCCGCCACCGCGCCCGCCCTCGCCCAGCCCGACCCGACCGCCGGCGAGCCCTGGGGTGATGCGTCCGCCGCCCTGCGCCGCCTGCTCCTGGACTCGGTGGGCGCCGACCCGGACGCCGACCGCCCCCTCGCGGCCGTCACCGGCAAGGACGCCGCCGTCGCCTTGCGCCGCGCCTACCGCCGCCAGCTGGCCGCGATCGCCCTGCGCGACCTCGACTCCGCCGAGCCCACGGCGGCCATGCCCTCGGTGGGCCGCTGGCTCGCGGACCTGGCCGGCGCCGCCGTGGACGCGGCGCTCGCCGTCTCACGGGCCGTCCTCACCGAGCGGGAGGGCCCCGTGGTGGACCGCGTGGACCTCGCCGTGATCGGCATGGGCAAGTGCGGCGCCGGCGAACTCAACTACGTCTCAGACGTGGACGTCGTGTTCGCCCACGCCGTCCGCGAGGCCGCGGACGGCGCGGACCCCGACGCCGAGGTCCCGGACGGGCCGCGCGCCGCCGCGCTCGCGGCCGAGCTGGCCGCGGGCATCGGCCGCGTGATCCAGGGCGCGGCCCCCGAGCCGGGACTGTGGGAAGTCGACGCCAACCTGCGTCCCGAGGGCAAGGACGGCGCCCTGAGCCGCACCGTGGAGTCCCACGCCGAGTACTACCGCCGCTGGGCCCACGGCTGGGAGTTCCAGGCCCTGCTCAAGGCCCGCCCCATCGCGGGCTCGCCACAGCTCGGCGAGCGCTACATCGCGGAAATCTGGCCCCGGGTGTGGGAGTCCTCCGCGCGCGACGGGTTCGTCGAGTCCGTCCGGGCCATGCGCGCCCGGGTCCTGGACACCCTCGCCCCCGCGGAGCGCGAGCGGGAGATCAAGCTCGGGCCCGGCGGCCTGCGCGACGTCGAGTTCACGGCCCAGCTGCTCCAGCTCGTGCACGGCCGTGCGGACGAGTCGCTGCGGGTGCGCGGCACGCTCGACGCGGTGCGGGCGCTGCACGCCGCCTCCTACGTCACCACGCGAGACGCGCGGGCGTTCGACGAGCACTACCGGTGGCTGCGCACCCTCGAGCACCGCATCCAGCTCGTGCACCTGCGGCGCACCCACCTGATGCCGGTCAAGGAAGAGGCCCGCCGCGTCGTCGCCCGGTCGATGCGCGGCGCCGCCGACCGGGGCCCCGCCACCGGCGAGGACCTCCAGGCCGAGTTCACGCGCGTGCGCCGCGCCGTGCGCGGTCTCCACGAGACCGTGTTCTACCGGCCGCTGCTGTCGACGACGGCCGCCCTGTCCGCCGAGGACGTGCGGCTGTCCGCGGAGGCCGTCCGCGACCGCCTGGCGGCGCTGGGCTACCGCGACCCGCAGGGCGCCCTGCGGCACATCGAGGCCCTCACGCAGGGCGTCTCGCGCCGGGCCGCGGTCCAGCGGCAGCTGCTGCCGGCCATGCTCGGCTGGTTCGCGCGGGGCGCCGACCCCGACGGCGGCCTGCTCGCCTTCCGCCGGCTCTCCGAGTCGCTGGGCGGCACGGCCTGGTATCTGCGGATGCTCCGCGACTCCTCGGACGCCGCCCGACGGCTGTGCCTGGTCCTGTCCGGCTCCCGGTTCGTGGGGGACCTGCTCGAGCACTCGCCCGAGGCCGTGGCCTGGGTGGGCGACGACCGGGAGCTCGACCCCCGGGGCGCGATCCAGCTGTGGCGCCAGGTCGACGCGCGGCTCGACCGCCGCGTGGCCGCGGAGGAGGCCCCCGCGGCCGTGCGCCATGTGCGGCAGGTGCGGCGCAGCGAGACCCTGCGCGTGGCCCTGGCGGACATCTCGGGGCTGCTGGACCTCGAGGCCGTCACCGGGGCCCTGTCGGACATCGACCAGATCACCGTCGTCGGCGCCCTGCGCGTGGCCTCGCGCGCCGTCGTCGGGGACGCCGACCCGCTCACCGACGTGCTCGTGGTGGCCATGGGCCGCCAGGGCGGGCGGGAGATCACCTACGGCTCGGACCTGGACGCCCTGTTCGTGCATCGGCCACGCCCCGGCGTCGACGAGGGGCGGGCGCGCGAGCAGGCCGAGGAGGTCGTGCGGACGCTGATGTCCCTGCTGCACCGCCCCGCGACCCCGCCGCTGCCCGGCGAGCGGCCGCTCGAGGTGGACGCCGACCTGCGCCCCGAGGGACGCCAGGGGCCCCTGGTGCGCACCCTGGACTCGTACCGGGAGTACTACGGCCGCTGGGCCGAGGTGTGGGAGCGGCAGGCGCTGTTGCGCGCCCGCCCCCTGGCCGGCGACGACGACCTCGCCACCGACTTCCGGCGGTGGGCCGACGGGGTCCGCTACGCCGGGGACCTGACCACCGCGGACGCGCGGGAGATCCGGCGCATCAAGGCCCGTGTGGAGGCCGAGCGCCTGCCCCGCGGCGCGGACCCCTCCCGGCACGTCAAGCTCGGCCGCGGCGGGCTCTCGGACGTGGAGTGGCTGGTGCAGTCCCTGCAGCTGCGCCACGCGGGAGAGGTCGAGGACCTGCGGGTCACCGGCACGCTGCCGGCCCTGCGGGCGATCGCCCGGCACGGGCTGCTGCCCGAGGCCGAGGTCGCCGTGCTGGAGGAGGCGTGGCTGCTGGCCACCCGGATCCGCGCCGCCCTGCTGCTGTGGACGGGCAAGGTCTCGGACGTGCTGCCCACGAACATGCGCGACCTCGAGGCCGTGGCCCGCCTCAGCGGGGTGGGCACGACCGGCGGGGAGCTCGAGGAGCGCTACCTGCGGGTGACCCGCCTGGCCCGTCAGGTGTTCGAGACCCGGTTCTACGGGCTCTGAACGACGCCGGCCCGCCACCTCGACGGGGTGGCGGGCCGGCCGTGCTCCGGTGTCGCGAGCGCCGGCTCAGGCGCGCACGACGTGCTCCCCGAGCAGCTCCAGGGTGCGTCGCCGCACGCCGGCGTCCTGGGCCGCCGTCGTGATGATCAGCTCGTCCGCCTGGACCCGCGCCGCGAAGTCGTGCAGCCACGCCGCCGTCGTCGGGCCGGTGCCCACGGCCGTGCACTCGAGCATCCCGAGCACCTGCTGACCGGCGGGGGAGTGCAGCAGCATCTCGACCTCGTCGTCGGTGAGGGTGCGGCCCCGGCCGAGCATCATCCGGATGCGCGCCCGCTGCGCGGCCTGCCACTCCCGCTCGGCCACCTCCTCGGTGTCCGCGGCGATCACGTTGGCCGCCGCGATGAAGTGCGGCTCCGCGAGGGCCTCGGAGGGCTCGAAGTGCTCCCGGTACAGGCGCGCCGCATGCTCGAGCATCTGCGGTGCGAAGTGGCTCGCGAACGCGTAGCCCAGGCCGAGCTGCGCGGCCAGCTGGGCGCCGAACGCCGAGGAGCCGAGGATGTACAGCGGCACGTTGGTGCCCTTGCCGGGGTAGGCGTCGATGCCGGGGATCAGGCTCTGGCCGGTGAGGTAGCCCTGCAGCTCGAGCACGTCCTGCGGGAAGCGCTCGGCCGCCGACGGATCCCGGCGCAGCGCCTGCAGCGTCCGCTGGTCGGTGCCGGGGGCGCGACCCAGGCCCAGGTCGATGCGGCCGGGGTGCAGCTCGGCCAGGGTGCCGAACTGCTCGGCGATCACCAGCGGCGAGTGGTTGGGCAGCATGACGCCGCCGGAGCCGAGGCGGATCGAGTCGGTGTGCGCGGCCACGTGCGCGATGAGTACGGCCGTGGCGGAGGAGGCGATAAAGGGCATGTTGTGGTGCTCCGCGTACCAGACGCGCCGGAAGCCGGCGGCCTCGGCGACGCGGGCCTGCTCCACGGATTCGGCGAAGGCTTCGCCCATCGGGGCGCCGTCGCGGACGAGGGCGAGGTCCAGCAGGGACAGCGGCAGGGGGGTGGGGGCGGTGTGCTCGGTCATGGTGCTCCTGGTCTGCGGGCCGCCCGGCCGGGCGGAGGTCTCCACAGATCCAGCGCCCACCGGCCCCGGACTATTCCGCGGCCGGGCACGACGACGGCCGCCCGCCTCCGGCGTGGGAGACGAACGGCCGTCGTCGGGGCCGCGGCGGGCGGATCAGACCGAGTAGTACAGCTCGAACTCGTAGGGGTTCGGGCGCAGGGCCAGCGGGGCGATCTCCATCTCGCGCTTGTACGCGATCCAGGTCTCGATCAGCTCCTCGGTGAACACGTCGCCGGCCAGGAGGAACTCGTGGTCCTCCTCGAGGGCGTTCAGGGCCTCGTCCAGGGTGGCGGGTGCCTTCTGGATGTCGGCGGCCTCCTCGGCCGGCAGCTCGTAGAGGTCCTTGTCGATCGGCTCGGCCGGCTCGATGCGGTTGCGGATGCCGTCCAGGCCGGCCATCAGCTGCGCGGCGAACGCGAGGTACGGGTTGCCCGAGGCGTCCGGGGCGCGGAACTCGATGCGCTTGGCCTTCGGGTTGGAGCCGGTGATCGGGATGCGGATGCCCGCCGAGCGGTTGCCCTGCGAGTAAACCATGTTCACGGGGGCCTCGAAGCCCGGCACCAGGCGGCGGTAGGAGTTCACCGTGGGGTTGGTGAAGGCCAGGACCGCGGAGGCGTGCTTCAGCAGGCCGCCGATGTACCAGCGGGCGGTGTCCGAGAGGTTCGCGTAGCCCTTCTCGTCGAAGAACAGCGGCTCGCCGCCGTTCCACAGGGACTGGTGGCAGTGCATGCCGGAGCCGTTGTCGCCGAAGACGGGCTTGGGCATGAAGGTCGCGGACTTGCCGAACATGTTGGCGACGTTCTTGACGACGTACTTGAACTTCTGCAGGTCGTCCGCCGAGTGGGTCAGCGTGTTGAAGCGGTAGTTGATCTCCGCCTGGCCCGCGGCGGCCACCTCGTGGTGGGAGCGCTCTACCTCGAGGCCGACCTCGGCCAGGACCGAGCAGATCTCGTCGCGCAGGTCGGCCTGCTTGTCCGTGGGGGAGACGGGGAAGTAGCCGCCCTTGAGGCCGGTCTTGTGGCTCAGGTTGCCGCCCTCGTCCTCGCGGGAGGCGTTCCACCAGGCCTCGTCCGAGTCCACGGCGTAGAACGAGCCGCGGGGGGAGGACTCGTAGCGGACGTCCTCGAAGATGAAGAACTCGGCCTCGGGGGCGAAGAACGCCGTGTCGGCGATGCCGGAGGAGCTCAGGTAGGCCTCCGCGCGCTGGGCCACGCCGCGCGGGTCGCGCAGGTAGGGCTCGCCGGTGCGGGGGTTCACGATGGAGAAGTTCATCGTGAGGGTCTTGCGGACCCGGAAGGGGTCCACGAAGGCCGTCGCGACGTCCGGGATGAGCTGCATGTCGGACTCGGCGATGCCGGCGAAGCCCCGGATGGAGGAGCCGTCGAACAGCTGGCCCGTGGTGAAGAAGTCCTCGTCGACCGTGGACGCGGGCACGTTGAAGTGGTGCTGCATGCCGGGGAGGTCGGTGAAGCGGATGTCGACGAACTCGATCCCCTCATCCTTGATGTACGCGAGGACGTCCGCGGGGGAGGTGAACATGGTGCGCTCCTGTGGTCGTGACGATGGTGGCATGTCCGGCACGGCGGCGCTGGCGTGGCGGGTGTCATCACCCTACTTGCCCGGCGGCCTCCGTGGGCGTCGGTGACGCCCCACGGCGAGCCTCGCGGTCCTGCGCCGGTAGGCTGGGCCGGTGGCACGCAGAGCACCCGACCCCGCGCAAGAGCCCGAACCGACCCGCCGCGACGAGCCGCTGATCACCCGGCGCGACCTCGCCGGCTGGGTGGACGGTCCGGGCGGCGGCCTGGCCGGCGGCCGCTGGCCGGGGGACCTGCTGGGCCTGCCCGAGCACGGCCCGACCTCGATGGCCACTGCGGCCCGCCGCGCCGTCGCCCTCGTGATCGACTGGTTCCTGGCCCTGGGCGTGTCCTGGCTGCTCTTCGACTCCGACGCGATCGCCACCCTCCTCGTGTTCGCGGCGATGCATGTCCTCGGGCTCACCCTGCTGGCCACCACGGTGGGCAAGGCCGTGTGTCGCATTCAGGTCGTCCGCGTCGGCGGCCGCCCGGCGGGCCTGCCCCGGATCCTGCTGCGCACGGCGCTGCTGTGCCTCGTGCTGCCGGCCGTCGTCGTCGGGCCGGACGGGCGCGGCATGCACGACAAGCTCGCAGACACCGTCGAGATCCGCATGTGACCGCACCGGCCCGCGCCGGACGACGCCGGATCCGACTCGACGCGAGGCCGGACACGACGAAAGGGGGGCGCCCCGCCGAATCCTCGGCGGGGCGCCCCCTTTCGCGCGGGTGCGTCGGCGCTCAGCGGCCGCGCATCGCGCGGCGGCTCGGGCGCACCTTGTTCGGGTCGACGCCCTTGGGGATGGGCAGCCGGTTGGTGTTGAGCGCGGTCAGACGCTTGTCCACGGCCTGGACCTCCTGCGCCGTGAGGGCCTTCTTCATGCCCTTGAGCGTGCCGGGCAGCTCGTGCAGCGGGACCTGGCCCTGGCCGTTGCCGGACTCCACCACGGTGACGGGCACGCCGGGCAGGAAGCGGCGCATGGCCTTCTCCTCCTTGACCACCAGCGCGGCGACGCGGGGGGAGGGGCCCTCCGTCACCAGCACGACGCCCGGCCGGCCCACGGCGCGGTAGACGAGGTCCTGGGTCTTCGGGTTCACGGCGGCCGGCTGCTCGGACACGATCCAGCCGCGGCCCAGCGTGGAGAGCGCGGCGCCGGCGGCGCCGGGGCGGCCCTCGAGCTGGGCGAACCCGGCGCGGCGCGCCTTCCGGTTCAGGATGACGACGGCGGCGAGCACACCGAACGGGATCGCGATGAGCAGCCACGTGATCCAGTTGTCCAGCAGGAGGCCGATGACGAGGCCGACGACCAGGGCGCCCAGGAAGGCCAGCAGCATCCACAGTCCGACCTTGGGGTCGTGCGCCTTGGTCATGGCGTAGGCCTGCTTGAGCTGGGAGATCACGCCCGGGCCCTTCGTGGCGCGCTTGTCCCGGCGCTGGGCCTTCGCCTGCTCCTTCTCGCGGAGGCGACGCTCGCGCTGCATGGCCTTGACCTCCTTGAGCGTGGCGGAGGTGGAGCCGGAGGAGGACGCGGGGGGCTGGCTGTTCTTCGTCATGACGGGGTCCAGTCTAGTCGGGCGGCTCAGGACATCTGGGCGACGACGGCGGAGGCCTCCTGGCGGGCGGTCTTCTCCCCGGCCAGGTGCGCCAGGTTCTCCGGCAGGGTCCGGCCGAGGCGCTGCATGGCCTGCGCATAGAGCTTGCCCGCGCGATACGACGAGCGCACCAGCGGGCCCGCCATGACGCCCTGGAAGCCGATCTCCTCGGCGCGCTGGGACCACTGGACGAACTCCTGCGGCTTCACCCAGCGGTCGATGGGGTGATGCAGCTTCGAGGGCCGCACGTACTGCGTGATGGTGATGATGTCGCAGCCGGCCTCGTGCAGGTCCACCAGGGCCTGGTCGATCTCGTGGTCCTCCTCGCCCATGCCGAGGATGAGGTTGGACTTGGTCACGAGCCCGTCGGCCTTGGCCATCGTGAGCACCCGGAGGGACTTCTCGTACGTGAAGGCCGGGCGGATGCGCTTGAAGATGCGCGGCACCGTCTCCAGGTTGTGCGCGAACACCTCGGGCCGCGCGTCGAACACCTGCTGGACGAGCTCCGGCACCGCGCCGAAGTCCGGCGGCAGGATCTCGACGCCGGTCCCCGGGTTGAGCGCGTGGATGCGGCGGATGGTCTCCGCATAGAGCCACGCCGCGCCGTCCTTCTGGTCGTCACGGGCCACGCCCGTGACGGTGGCGTACCGCAGGTCCATCTCGCGGATGTTCTCGGCGACCTTCTGCGGCTCCTCCATATCCAGGGGACGCGGCTTGCCGGAGGTGATGTCGCAGAAGTCACACCGGCGGGTGCAGATGTCCCCGCCGATGAGGAACGTGGCCTCGCGGTCCTCCCAGCACTCGAAGATGTTGGGGCAGCCGGCCTCCTCGCACACGGTGTGCAGGCCGGCGGACTTGACCTTGTTCTTCAGGCCGATGTACTCGGGGCCCATGTGGACCTTGGCCTTGATCCACTCGGGCTTGCGCTCGACGGGCACCTCGGCGTTGCGCGCCTCCACGCGCAGCAGGCGGCGGCCTTCGGGGGCGAGGCTCATGCGGGGATTCCTTCCGTGGGGGTGACGGCGATGTACGCCGGCCCGAGCTCGTCCAGATGACGGGTGAGCACCGGGACGACGTCGGCCGGCGTGATGGTCCGGCCCGTCTCGACCGACAGGGTGGTGGTGGCGGCGTCCGTGATGCCGCACGCGATGATCCCCTCGTAGGGGGCCAGGGAGTTGGAGCAGTTCAGCGCGAAGCCGTGCATGGAGACGCCGTCGTGGATGGACAGGCCGATGGCGCCGACCTTGCGGTCCGGGCGGGCCGTGCCGTCGTCGTCCCGGTCCGCGAGGACCCAGATGCCCGCCCGCCCGTCCACGCGGACGGCCGTGACGCCGAACTCGGCGGCGGTGCGGATCAGCAGCTCCTCGAGGAACCAGACGTAGTCCTTGACGTGGGCACGGTCGCGCAGCCGGACCACGGGGTAGCCGACCAGCTGGCCCGGCCCGTGCCATGTGATCTTGCCGCCGCGGTCCACGTCCACGACGGGGGCGCCGTCCGTGGGGCGCTCGGCGTCCTCGGTGCGGCGACCGGCCGTGTAGACGGCTTCGTGCTCCAGGAGGAGGAATTCGCCGTCGGAGCGGCCGGCGACGACGTCCGCGTGCAGGGCGCGCTGGGCGTCCCAGGCGGCGTGGTAGTCCACCAGGTCGGGCGCCAGGCCGAGCACGCGCAGGGGCGGCAGGGGTGTCTCGGGCATGACGTCCACTGTAGTCCTCGGGCCCGGACCTGTGGACAACCGCCGTGACGCTCGGGGACATGCGGCACCCTGGGCTGGAACGGACGGCGCGGCGGAGAGGGGAGACCGATGCGGGACTGGGACGAGGCGGACGGCGGCGCGGCCGGACGCGTCGGCGGCGGGCCGGAGACCGAACCGGAGAGGTCGTCGGAGCCGGGCACGGCTGCGCCGCGCGCCCCGGGCTGGGAACCCGTCCGGCTGCTCGGCGCGGGCGCCCAGGCGGAGGTCTGGCTCGTCGAGGACGGTCGGGGCGTCCGGGCCGCCCTGAAGGTGCCCCGTGCCGGCGCGGCGCCGGATGCGCTGGCGGCGGAGGCGCAGGCCGGACGGGTCGCGCATCCCCATCTGCTGCGCGTGCTCGGCGTGGTGGAGACGGACCGGGGCCTCGGGGTCCTCACCGAGCACCGCGCGGCCGGCACGCTGCAGGACATGGTGCAGCGGGTCGGACCCCTGAGCCCGGGGCAGGCCGTCACCGTGCTCGTCCCGATCGCCCAGGCTCTCGCGTGCCTGCACCGCGAGGGGGTGGTGCACGGCGACGTGTCCCCGGCGAACGTCCTGTTCGGCGTCGACGGCAGCCCGGCCCTCGCCGACCTCGGCGTCGCCCGGGTGGTCGGCGGGGCGTCGGGGGCCGGGGCGACGCCGGGCTTCGCGGCCCCCGAGGCGCTCGCCGCGGTGGAGGGGGCCGGGGCGGAACCGGGGGCGTCTCCGGCGGTGGGGGCGCCGAGTGACGTCCATGCGTGGGCCGCCCTGGGCTGGTACGCGCTCACCGGTCGGGCGCCGGGCGCCGCCGGGCATCGGGCGCCGCTGCCCGTCCTGGTCCCCGAAGCGTCCCCCGAGCTCGCGCTGCTGCTCGATGCGGCGCTCTCCCCGGACCCGGCGGCGCGGCCGAGCGCGGAGGAGGCCGCCGCAGCCGTATACGCGACGGCCCGGCCCGAGCCGGTTCCGCTGGGAGAGGCCGCCCCCGCCGAGGTGGCGCACCTGCTGCCCACGGTGCTGCCGGGCTCCGGGCCCACGCGGCGACGCCGGGGACGACGCGCGGCTCCGAGACGGCGCGCGCTCGCGCGCCGACGGGGGGCGGCGCCACGCCGGGGCGTCCTCGTGGCCGCCGGGCTGGCCACCGCGCTGGCCGTCGGCGGCGGCACCGTGGGGCTGTGGTGGTCGGCGTCCCCGGGCTCGGCGACGGAGGGGGCGCCGGAGCCGGCGGGCGCGGTGCCGGCCGGCACCTCGGTGGACGCGGCGCGCCCGGCGGACGGGACGCCGGAGAGCGGGACGCCGGCGAGGGTGCCGGACGCGGGTGCCCCCGGGGAGGACGCCGCCGGGGAGGACGCCGTCGACGTGGGCGAGGCGCTGGCCGCGGTCGGCCACGCCCGGACTGCCGCGCTCATCGACCCGGAGCCTGCGCGACTGGACGCCTACGCCGTGCCCGGGGGACCGGCGTGGGAGAACGACCGGGATCTGCTGCGCCGGCTGACGGACGAGGGGTTCGCCTTCTCCGGCCTCGAGGTGACGGTGGAGCAGGCCGGACCCGCCCGGCGGGCCGGGGACGACGCGCTGCGTGTCGACGCCGTGCTCCGGACGTCGGCCCACACCGTGCTGGACCGCGCGGGACGCGTGGCGGCGCATCGGGAGGCGACGGCCGAGGAGGTCGTGCTGGTCCTGCGCAGCGGCCACGGAGAGGGCCCCGAGGGGCGGGACGGCGGCGCGGCGGGTCGGACGTGGCGGGTCGAGACCGTCGATCCGCGCTGACCCCGAGCTCGGATCCAGCGCCGGAGGCCGGCGGTCCCGACGGGGGGACGCCGCGGGGGCCCC
>NZ_JBHNYP010000017.1:0-61337 GCF_054960655.1 Micrococcus sp. PSi08
CCCCCCGGGGCAGGTCGTTCAGAGCAGGTGACCTGCGGTCACTCGCCCTGGGACTTCTGGACGATCTCGTCCGCCACGGCCTTGGGGACCTCGGCGTAGGAGTGGAAGGTCATCGAGTACACCGCGCGACCCTGCGTCTTGGAGCGCAGGTCGCCGATGTAGCCGAACATCTCCGACAGCGGCACGAGGGCGTTGACCACCTTCACGCCGGTGGCGTCCTCCATGGACTGGATCTGGCCGCGGCGGGAGTTCAGGTCGCCGATGACGTCGCCCATGAACTCCTCGGGGGTGCGGACCTCCACGGCCATCAGCGGCTCGAGGATGATCGGGGTGGCCTTGCGGACACCCTCCTTGAAGGCCTGGGAGCCGGCGATCTTGAACGCCATCTCCGAGGAGTCGACGTCGTGGTACGCACCGTCGAGCAGGGTGGCCTTCACGCCGACCATCGGGTAGCCGGCCAGCACGCCGAACTTCATGGCGTCCTGGATGCCCGCGTCCACCGAGGGGATGTACTCGCGGGGCACGCGACCGCCGGTGACGGCGTTCTCGAACTCGTAGACCTCGCCCTCGGCGGTGTCCAGGGGCTCGAAGGACAGCTGCACCTTGGCGAACTGGCCGGAGCCGCCGGTCTGCTTCTTGTGCGTGTAGTCGACCTTGTCGACCTTGCGCTTGATGGTCTCGCGGTACGCGACCTGGGGCTTGCCCACGTTGGCCTCGACCTTGAACTCGCGCTTCATGCGGTCCACGAACACGTCCAGGTGGAGCTCGCCCATGCCGCCGATCTCGGTCTGACCGGTCTCCTCGTTGAGGTTCACGCGGAACGTGGGGTCCTCCGCGACGAGCTTCTGGATGGCGGTGGAGAGCTTCTCCTGGTCACCCTTGGTCTTCGGCTCGATGGCCACGGAGATCACGGGCTCCGGGAAGGTCATCGACTCGAGGATGATCGGGTTCGCGGGATCGCACAGGGTGTCGCCCGTGGTGGTGTCCTTGAGGCCGATCACGGCGTAGATGTGGCCGGCGACCACCTCGTCCACCGGGTTCTCCTTGTTGGCGTGCATCTGGAACAGCTTGCCGATGCGCTCCTTCTTGCCCTTGGTGGCGTTGAGGACCTGCGCACCGGACTCCAGGCGGCCGGAGTACACGCGGATGAAGGTCAGCGTGCCGAAGAAGGGGTGCGTGGCGATCTTGAAGGCGAGCGCCGAGAACGGCGCATCCTTCGACGGCTCGCGCTCCAGCACCACCTCCTCGTCGTTCACGGCGTGGCCCTTGACGGGGCCGGCGTCCAGCGGGTTCGGCAGGTAGGCGACCACGGCGTCCAGCATCGGCTGCACGCCACGGTTCTTGAACGCGGAGCCGCAGAACACCGGGTAGGCCTCGGCGTTCACGGTCAGCTGACGCGCGCCGGCCTGGATCTCCTCGACGGTGAGCTCCTCGCCCTCGAGGTACTTCTCCATGAGCTCCTCGGAGGTCTCGGCGACGGCCTCGACGAGCTCGTTGCGGTACTCCTCGGCCTTCTCCTGGAGCTCGGCGGGGATCTCGCGGGTCTCGTAGGAGGCGCCCATGGTGACGTCGCCCTTGGCGTCGCCCGGCCACACGAAGGCCTTCATGGAGATCAGGTCGACGACGCCCACGAAGTCGTTCTCGGCGCCGATCGGCAGCTGCATCACGAGCGGACGCGCGCCGAGGCGCTTCACGATCGTGTCGACGGTGAAGTAGAAGTCCGCGCCCAGCTTGTCCATCTTGTTGACGAAGCAGATGCGGGGGACGTCGTACTTGTCCGCCTGACGCCACACGGTCTCCGACTGGGGCTCCACGCCCTCCTTGCCGTCGAACACGGCGACGGCGCCGTCGAGCACGCGCAGCGAGCGCTCCACCTCGACCGTGAAGTCCACGTGGCCGGGGGTGTCGATGATGTTGATCTGGTGGTCGTTCCAGAAGCAGGTCACCGCGGCGGAGGTGATGGTGATGCCGCGCTCCTTCTCCTGCTCCATCCAGTCCGTCGTCGCGCCGCCGTCGTGGGTCTCGCCCAGCTTGTGGTTGACACCCGTGTAGAACAGGATGCGCTCGGTGGTGGTGGTCTTGCCGGCATCGATGTGGGCCATGATGCCGATGTTGCGGACCTTGTGCAGGTCAGTCAGCACGTCCTGTGCCACGGTGTCTCCCTTGGTCGGGTGGAATGGGGGGCTCGTGAGGTGGATGCGGTGGGTGGCCCGTCCGAGAGGACGCACCGGCGGCCCGAGGCGCGGATCGCGCGCCCCGGGCCACACGGATCACCAGCGGTAGTGGGCGAAGGCCTTGTTGGCCTCGGCCATCTTGTGGGTGTCCTCGCGACGCTTCACGGCACCGCCCAGGCCGTTCGAGGCGTCCAGGATCTCGTTCATCAGGCGCTCGGTCATGGTCTTCTCACGGCGGGCCTTGGAGAAGCCGACCAGCCAGCGCAGGGCCAGGGCCGTGGAGCGGCCCGGCTTGACCTCGACGGGCACCTGGTAGGTGGCGCCGCCGACGCGGCGGGAGCGCACCTCGAGGGCCGGCTTGATGTTGTCCATGGCCTTCTTGAGGGTGGCCACGGGATCGGCGCCGTTCTTGGCACGGGCGCCCTCGAGCGCGCCGTACACGATGCGCTCGGCGGTGGACTTCTTGCCGTCGACGAGCACCTTGTTGATCAGCTGCGTGACCAGCGGGGAGCCGTAGACGGGATCGACGACGAGGGGGCGCTTCGGCGCAGGACCCTTACGAGGCATTACTTCTTCTCCTTCTTGGCTCCGTAGCGGGAGCGGGCCTGGCCGCGGTTCTTCACGCCCTGGGTGTCGAGGGCGCCGCGCACGATCTTGTAGCGCACGCCGGGCAGGTCCTTCACACGACCGCCGCGGACGAGCACGATCGAGTGCTCCTGCAGGTTGTGGCCCTCGCCGGGGATGTAGGCGGTGACCTCGATGCCGCCGTTCAGGCGCACACGGGCGACCTTGCGCAGCGCCGAGTTCGGCTTCTTGGGCGTGGTGGTGTACACACGGGTGCACACGCCACGACGCATGGGGTTCCCCTGCAGCGCAGGGGCCTTCGTATTGACGACCTTGGGTGAGCGGCCCTTGCGGACCAGCTGCTGAATCGTAGGCACTCTTCAGCCTTCCTGTGTTTCGGTGATCGCTGACGTGATCGACCAGCGCCCGGGGCGCCGGCTGTTCGTTCCTCTGCTCTGCCTCTCCCTGGGGGCTCGCAACGAGCAGACGTCCGCAGGCGTGCAAAAGTGTGGCATCTGCCGCGCAATGACCCCGCGACCCGGACAGCGTCCAATTTGCCACACGAAAAACAATCCTTGACAGCATAGCACGCCCCGGCGCCATCGACGAGCCGGCCCCGCACGGCCAGGAGGCCCGCCCCTCCCCCGCGTGAGCGGCGGAGCGGCGGGCCCCCTGGGGGACACGGATCAGGCGCGGAAGTCGCCCCCGCGGCCGTAGTCGTCGAGCGAGACGGCGTGGAAGTCGTTCTCGCCGAGCGACTGGTCCAGGCCCGGGTAGTCGAAGTCCGCGAAGCCGGCCGGCGAGGCGAACAGGTTGGCCTTCGCCTCCTCCGTCGGCTCCACGACGGTCTTCGTGTAGCGGTCCAGGCCCGTGCCGGCCGGGATCAGCTTGCCGATGATCACGTTCTCCTTCAGGCCCAGCAGCGGGTCGGACTTGCCCTCCATGGCCGCCTGCGTCAGGACGCGGGTCGTCTCCTGGAAGGACGCGGCCGACAGCCACGAGTCCGTGGCCAGCGAGGCCTTCGTGATGCCCATCAGCTCGTCGCGGCCGGAGGCCGGCTGGCGGCCCTCGGCGACGGCGGCGCGGTTGGCGGCCACGAAGCGCGCCCGGTCCGTGAGCTCGCCCGGCAGCAGGTCGGTGTCACCGGACTCGATGACGGTGATGCGACGCAGCATCTGCCGGACGATGACCTCCACGTGCTTGTCGTGGATGCCCACGCCCTGGGACTGGTACACGTTCTGCACCTCGTCCACGAGGAACCGCTGTGCGGCCCGCGGGCCGAGCACGCGCAGGACCTGCTTCGGGTCCACGGCGCCGGCCACGAGCTGCGTGCCCACCGGCACGTGCTCGCCGTCGGCCACGAGGATGCGCGCACGGCGCAGCACCGGGTAGGCGATCTCCTCGGAGCCGTCGTCCGGGGTGAGCAGCAGGCGCACGGACGTCTCGGTGTCCTCGATGGTCACGCGGCCGGCGACCTCGGAGATCGGGGCCACGCCCTTCGGGGTGCGGGCCTCGAAGAGCTCCTGGATGCGGGGCAGACCCTGCGTGATGTCGTCGGCCGAGGCCACACCGCCGGTGTGGAACGTGCGCATGGTGAGCTGGGTGCCCGGCTCACCGATCGACTGGGCCGCGATGATGCCGACGGCCTCGCCGATGTCCACCAGCTGGCCGGTGGCCATGGAGCGGCCGTAGCACTTCGCGCAGGTGCCCACGGCGGACTCGCAGGTCAGGACCGAACGGACCTTGATCTCCGTGACGCCTGCGGCCACCAGCTCGCCGATCAGCACGTCGCCCACGTCGGCGCCGGCCGAGGCCAGCACCGTGCCGTCCTCGCCCGTGACGTCCTGGGCCAGCGTGCGGGCGAAGGCCGAGTTCTCGACCTGCTCGTGGGCCACCAGCTCGCCGTCGGCGTTCGGCGCGGCGATCGTCACGGACAGGCCGCGCTCGGTGCCGCAGTCGTCCTCGCGGACGATGACGTCCTGGGACACATCGACGAGACGACGGGTCAGGTAGCCCGAGTTCGCGGTCTTCAGCGCGGTGTCCGCGAGGCCCTTGCGGGCGCCGTGGGTGGCGGAGAAGTACTCGAGCACGGACAGGCCCTCGCGGTACGAGGACTTGATCGGACGCGGGATGATCTCACCCTTCGGGTTGGCCACCAGGCCGCGGATGCCCGCGATCTGGCGCACCTGGAGCCAGTTGCCTCGCGCACCGGAGGACACCATGCGGTTGATGGTGTTGAGCTCCGGCAGGCCGTCCTTCATGGCCGCGGCGACCTCGTCGGTGGCCTTGTTCCAGATGTCGATCAGCTCGGAGCGACGCTCATCGTCCGCGATCAGGCCCTTGTCGTACTGCTGCTGCACGCGCTGGGCCTGCTCCTCGTAGCCCTCCATGATGGCGGCCTTGTCGAAGTCGGAGGTGATGTCCGAGATCGCCACGGTCACACCCGACCAGGTGCCCCAGTGGAAGCCGGCGTCCTTGAGGTTGTCCAGCGTCTGCGCGGTGACGACCATCGGGTAGCGCTCGGCCAGGTCGTTGACCAGCTGACCGAGGGTGCCCTTGGTCGCCTGCTTGTCCAGCCACGGGTAGTCGTCCGGCAGCAGCTCGTTGAACAGCACCTTGCCCAGGGTGGTCTCGATGAGGGCGATCTCGCCCTCGGACCAGCCCTCGGGGGCCGGCACAGCCGCCGAGGGCACGAAGCCCTCGACGCCGATCCGTGCGGGCGCGTTCAGGTGCAGGTCGCCGCCGTCGAACGCCATGATGGCCTCGCCGACGGTCGCGTACAGGTTGCCCGCGCCGACCTCGTCCGGACGCACCGTGGTGAGGTGGTTCAGGCCGATGATCATGTCCTGGGCCGGCACGGCGACCGCGCGGCCGTCCGAGGGCTTCAGGATGTTGTGGCTCGAGAGCATGAGCAGGCGCGCCTCGGCCTGGGCCTCCGGCGACAGGGGCAGGTGGACCGCCATCTGGTCGCCGTCGAAGTCCGCGTTGAACGCGGAGCAGACCAGCGGGTGCAGCTGCAGGGCCTTGCCCTCCACGAGCTGCGGCTCGAAGGCCTGGATGCCCAGACGGTGCAGGGTGGGGGCGCGGTTCAACAGGACCGGGTGCTCGGTGATGACCTCCTCGAGCACGTCCCAGACCTGCGGACGGAAGCGCTCCACCATGCGCTTGGCGGACTTGATGTTCTGCGCGTGGTTCAGGTCCACGAGACGCTTCATCACGAACGGCTTGAACAGCTCCAGCGCCATCTGCTTGGGCAGGCCGCACTGGTGCAGCTTGAGCTGGGGACCCACCACGATGACCGAGCGGCCCGAGTAGTCCACGCGCTTGCCGAGCAGGTTCTGACGGAACCGGCCCTGCTTGCCCTTGAGCATGTCGGAGAGCGACTTGAGCGGGCGGTTGCCCGGGCCGGTCACCGGCCGGCCGCGGCGGCCGTTGTCGAACAGCGAGTCCACGGCCTCCTGCAGCATGCGCTTCTCGTTGTTGACGATGATCTCGGGCGCGCCGAGGTCGAGCAGCCGCTTCAGGCGGTTGTTGCGGTTGATCACGCGACGGTACAGGTCGTTGAGGTCGGAGGTCGCGAAGCGGCCGCCGTCCAGCTGCACCATCGGACGCAGCTCCGGCGGGATCACCGGGACGGCGTCCAGGACCATGCCCTCCGGCGAGTTGTCCGTGGTCAGGAACGCGTTGACGACCTTCAGACGCTTCAGGGCGCGGGTCTTGCGCTGGCCCTTGCCCGTCTTGATGGTCTCACGCAGCATCTCGGACTCGGCCTCGAGGTCGAAGGTCTGCAGGCGACGCTGGATCGCCTCCGCGCCCATCGCGCCCTCGAAGTACTGGCCGTACTTGTCCCGCATGGCGCGGTACAGGCCCTCGTCGCCCTCGAGGTCGGCGACCTTGAGGTTCTTGAAGCGGTCCCAGACCTGCTGCTTGCGGTCCAGCTCCGCGTCCGCGCGCTTGCGGATCTGCGCCATGGTCTTGTCCGCGGCGTCGCGGGCCTTCTTCTTCTCGGCGGCCTTGGCGCCCTCGGACTCCAGCTTGGCCAGGTCCTTCTCGAGGTCGGCGGCCACCGCGGCGATGTCGGAGTCGCGCTGGTCGGCCAGGACACGGGTCTCCTGGTCGTACTCGGCCTGGAGGTTGGCCAGGTCGCGGTGCCGCGCCTCCTCGTCCACCGAGGTGATCATGTAGGCCGCGAAGTAGATGACCTTCTCGAGGTCCTTCGGCGCCAGGTCCAGCAGGTAGCCCAGGCGCGAGGGCACGCCCTTGAAGTACCAGATGTGGGTGACCGGCGCGGCCAGCTCGATGTGGCCCATGCGGTCGCGGCGCACCTTCGAGCGGGTCACCTCGACGCCGCAGCGCTCACAGATGATGCCCTTGAAGCGCACGCGCTTGTACTTGCCGCACGCGCACTCCCAGTCACGGGTGGGGCCGAAGATCTTCTCGCAGAAGAGTCCGTCCTTCTCCGGCTTCAGGGTGCGGTAGTTGATGGTCTCCGGCTTCTTGACCTCGCCGTAGGACCAGCGGCGGATGTCCTCCGCCGTGGCCAGGCCGATGCGCATCAGGCCGAAAGAGTTGTCAGTGGACATGCTGTTCACGCTCATGCTCCGGTGAACTCCCTTGGTTCAGTGGTTCTCAGGTGACGTCTTGTGGATGCGGGATCGGGCCCGGCTCAGACTTCCTCCACCGAGCTCGGCTCGGCGTGGGAGAGGTCGATGCCCAGCTCCTCGGCGGCGCGGTAGACCTCGTCCTCCGCGTCGCGCATCTCGATGGCCTGGCCGTCGGCGGAGAGGACCTCCACGTTCAGGCAGAGGGACTGCATCTCCTTGATGAGCACCTTGAAGGACTCGGGAACACCCGGCTCCGGGATGTTCTCGCCCTTGACGATGGCCTCGTAGACCTTCACGCGGCCGTGGATGTCGTCCGACTTGATGGTCAGCAGCTCCTGGAGGGTGAACGCCGCGCCGTACGCCTCGAGCGCCCACACCTCCATCTCGCCGAAGCGCTGGCCGCCGAACTGGGCCTTACCGCCCAGCGGCTGCTGCGTGATCATCGAGTACGGGCCCGTGGAACGGGCGTGGATCTTGTCGTCCACCAGGTGGTGCAGCTTGAGCATGTACATGTAGCCCACGGACACCGGGTCCGGGAACGGCTCGCCGGTGCGGCCGTCGAACAGCTGCGCCTTGCCGCTGTCGCTCATGAGACGGTCGCCGTCACGGGTCACGTTCACGTGGCCGAGCAGGCCCGTGATCTCGTACGCCTCGGCGCCGTCGAACACCGGGGTGGCCACGTTGACCGGACCGGACTGCCGCGGGAAGTTCGGCAGGTCCTTGATCCACTCCGGCTCGCCCTGGATGTCCCAGCCTCGCGAGGCGGCCCAGCCCAGGTGCAGCTCCATGACCTGGCCGAGGTTCATGCGGCCGGGGACGCCGAGCGGGTTCAGCACGATGTCCACCGGGGTGCCGTCCGCCAGGAACGGCATGTCCTCGAGCGGCAGGATCTTCGAGATGACGCCCTTGTTGCCGTGGCGGCCGGCCATCTTGTCGCCGTCGGTGATCTTGCGCTTCTGCGCCACGTAGACGCGCACCAGCTGGTTCACGCCCGGGGGCAGGTCGTCGTCCTCGTCGCGGTCGAAGATGCGCACGCCGATGACGGTGCCGGACTCGCCGTGCGGCACCTTCAGGGACGTGTCGCGGACCTCGCGGGACTTCTCGCCGAAGATCGCGCGCAGCAGGCGCTCCTCCGGGGTCAGCTCGGTCTCGCCCTTCGGGGTCACGCGGCCGACCAGGATGTCGCCGGCCTCCACCTCCGCGCCGATGTGGATGATGCCGCGCTCGTCGAGCTGCGACAGCACCTCCTCGGACACGTTGGGGATGTCGCGCGTGATCTCCTCCGCGCCCAGCTTGGTGTCGCGGGCGTCGACCTCGTGCTCCTCGATGTGGATCGAGGTGAGGACGTCCTCCGAGACCATGCGCTGGGACAGGATGATCGCGTCCTCGTAGTTCAGGCCCTCCCAGGGCATGAACGCGACGAGGAGGTTCTTGCCGAGCGCGAGCTCGCCGTTGTCCGTGGCGGGACCGTCGGCGATGATGCTCAGCGGCTCCACCCGCTCGCCCTCGGACACGCGCACCCGCTGGTTGTAGGCGTTGCCCTGGTTCGAGCGGGCGAACTTCATGATCGGGTAGTGCGTGGTGGTGCCGTCGTCGTTCATGACGGTCACCAGGTCCGCGGCCACCTCGGTCACGACGCCGCCCTGGGTGGCCGTCACGGAGTCGCCCGCGTCCACGGCCACGTACTTCTCCATGCCGGTGCCCACGTAGGGGGCCTCGGAGCGGAGCAGCGGCACGGCCTGACGCTGCATGTTCGCGCCCATGAGCGCGCGGTTGGCGTCGTCGTGCTCGAGGAACGGGATGAGGGCGGTGGCCGCCGACACCATCTGGCGCGGGGACACGTCCATGTAGTCGATCTCGTCCACGGTCGAGAGCACGGGCTCGCCGTCGCCGCCGCGCTGGCGGCAGAGCACGAGCTCCTCCTCGAACCGGCCGTCCTCGTCCACCGGGGCGTTCGCCTGGGCGATCTGGAAGGCCAGCTCGTCGTCGGCGGTCAGGTAGTCCACGGTGTCCGTGACCCGGCCGTCGACCACGCGGCGATACGGGGTCTCGATGAAGCCGAAGGAGTTGATCCGGCCGAAGGTCGCCAGCGAACCGATGAGGCCGATGTTCGGGCCTTCCGGGGTCTCGATGGGGCACATGCGGCCGTAGTGCGACGGGTGGACGTCACGGACCTCCATGCCGGCACGGTCGCGGGACAGTCCACCCGGGCCGAGCGCGGACAGGCGGCGCTTGTGCGTCAGGCCGGCCAGCGGGTTGTTCTGGTCCATGAACTGGGACAGCTGCGAGGTGCCGAAGAACTCCTTGATCGCCGCCACCACGGGGCGGATGTTGATCAGGGTCTGCGGGGTGATCGCCTCGACGTCCTGGGTGGTCATGCGCTCACGCACGACGCGCTCCATGCGGGACAGGCCGGTGCGGATCTGGTTCTCGATCAGCTCGCCCACCGCGCGGATGCGACGGTTGCCGAAGTGGTCGATGTCGTCGATCTCCACGCGCACGTCCACCGGCTCGCCGTCGCGCGTGCCCTTGATGGCGGTCTCGCCGGCGTGCAGCGCGGCGATGAAGTGCACCATCTGGACGATGTCGTCCTCGGTGAGCACGGACGCGTTGGGGTCGCCGAGGTGCACGTCCACGCCGAGCTTGCGGTTGAGCTTGTAGCGGCCCACCTTGGCGAGGTCGTAGCGCTTCGGGGTGAAGTACAGGTTGTTCAGCAGCGCCTGCGCGGCGTCGACGGCGGCCGGCTCGCCCGGGCGCAGCTTGCGGTAGATGTCGAGCAGGGCCTCGTCCTGGTCCGCGGTGCCGTCCTTCTCGAGGGTGGCGCGAATGGAGTCGTAGTGCCCGAACTCCTCCAGGATGCGGGACTCGGTCCAGCCCATGGCCTTGAGCAGCACCGTCACGGGCTGCTTGCGCTTGCGGTCGAGGCGGACGCCGACCTGGTCGCGCTTGTCCACCTCGAGCTCGAACCAGGCGCCGCGCGAGGGGATGATCTTCGCCGAGAAGATCTCCTTGTCGGAGGTCTTGTCCGGAGTGCGCTCGAAGTAGGCGCCCGGGGAGCGGACCAGCTGGGAGACGACGACGCGCTCGGTGCCGTTGATGATGAACGTGCCGTTGCGGGTCATCAGCGGGAAGTCGCCCATGAAGACGGTCTGCTGCTTGATCTCGCCGGTCGTGTTGTTCATGAACTCGGCCTTGACGTACAGCGGGGCGGAGAAGGTCGCGTCGCGATCCTTGCACTCCTCCTCCGTCATCTTCGCGTCGGCGAACTCCGGCTCGGCGAAGGACAGGGACATGGTGCCCTGGAAGTCCTCGATCGGGGAGATCTCCTCGAAGATGTCCGTCAGTCCCGAGGTGACGGGCACGGAGTGGTCGTCGGCGGCCAGGGCGGCGTCGACGCGCGTGGCCCACCGCTCATTGCCGATCAGGCGGTCGAACGACTCGGTCTGCAGCGCCAGCAGGTCCGGCACGTCCAGCGGCTCGGAGATCTTGGCGAAGGAGACGCGTCCGGCGGAGGCGCCGGATCGCGGGGAGACGGTAGCGGTTTCGTTGGAGGTGCTCGAGGCGACCACGTAGGATCCTTCCACAGGCCTTCTGGGTTCCGTTCGCTCCCCTGCCGCGAGACGGCGGCGCCGGCCCACCGCTATATGAAGGCCGTGCGGAACCGTGCGAGCCACGGCGGGACGCGGGGTCCTGTGGGCAGCACGGAACAGGGGAGATGCAAAGATCCATCCTATCCCCGCCCGTCGCCCCTGTCCAGTCGCGGATGCGTGACCTGGAACGCCACGAGGCCCCCGGTCCGCAGTGCGGGTCCGGGGGCCTCGTGAGGAAGCGTGATGCGGCTCAGGCCGCGATCATCACTTGAGGGTGACGGTGGCGCCGGCGCCCTCGAGCTGCTCCTTGGCCTTCTCGGCGGCCTCCTTGTTGACGCCCTCGAGGACGGGCTTGGGGGCGCCGTCCACCAGGTCCTTGGCCTCCTTCAGGCCGAGGGAGGTGAGGGCGCGCACCTCCTTGATGACGCCGATCTTCTTGTCGCCGGCGGCCTCGAGGATGACGTCGAACTCGTCCTTCTCCTCGGCGGCGGCCTCGGCACCACCGGCGGCACCGCCGGCGGCGGCCACGGCCACGGGGGCGGCGGCGGTGACGTCGAACTTCTCCTCGAACGCCTTGATGAACTCGGACAGCTCGATGAGGGTCAGCTCCTCGAACGCGGCGAGCAGCTCTTCGGTGGTCAGCTTGGCCATGATGGCTCCTTTACGGGTACGTCTTGACTACGTTGTGAAGTGGTGGGCCGTGCAGCCCGGGGCGGGCTGCTCAGGCAGCCTCGCCCTGCGCGGCGCGCAGCGCCTCGACCGTGCGGACGGTCTTGGACAGCGGCGCCTGGAACAGGGCGGCAGCCTTGGACATGCTGCCCTTCATCGCGCCGGCGAACTTGGCCAGCAGCACCTCGCGGGACTCGAGGTCCGCGAGCTGCTTGATGCCGGCCTCGTCCAGGGGCTGGCCATCCATGTAGCCGCCCTTGAGCACGAGCTTCTCGTGATCCTTGGCAAAGTCACGCAGGGCCTTCGCGACGTTGACCGGGTCCCCGGTCACGAACGCGATCGCGGTGGGACCGGACAGGTGAGCCTCGAGGCCCTCCAGACCGGCGTCCTTGGCCGCGATCTCGGCCAGCGTGTTCTTCGCCACGGCGTAGGTCGCGTCCTGACGGATGGAGTCACGCAGCTGCTTGAGCTCCGCCACCGTCAGGCCACGGTATTCCGTCAGAACAGCGGCGCTGGACTCACGGAACAGGTCCGTGAGCTCAGCCACCGCCGACTCCTTCGCGGACGTCGCCATGGCACTCCTCTCGATGATGCGTGGGAACCGCCACCCCGAGACGAGAAAACGCCCCGTGCAGATGCACGGGGCGCGGCGGGAGCATCGACGCGGTCGGACCCGAAGGGTCGACGAGCGGATGCGAGCGTGGCTCACGTTCACCTGCGCGGGCCGTCTCCGTCAGGGAGATCCTTCGGTGGAGTCTGCCCGGAGGCAGGGCACCACGACCGGCGGTCTTCGGTACGCACCAGCGTACACGTCCGGGGCGGGCCCGCAAAATCGACCCGGGACGACGTCGGCCGGTCGTCCCCGCTGCGGGGACGACCGGCCGACGTCGTGGGCCCCGGTCGCCGGGGCCGCGTGGCTCAGAGCTCCGAGGAGTCCACCGAGGTCACGTTCGGGTCCATGGGCACGCCCGGGCCGAAGGTGGTGGCCACGGTGGCCTTGGAGATGTAGCGGCCCTTGGAGGAAGACGGCTTCAGACGCAGGACCTCCTCGAGGGCTGCGGCGTAGTTCTCCACCAGGGCCTTGGCCTCGAAGGAGGTCTTGCCGATGATGAAGTGCAGGTTGGAGTGCTTGTCGACGCGGAAGTCGATCTTGCCGCCCTTGATGTCGGCCACGGCCTTGGCCACGTCCGGGGTCACGGTGCCGGTCTTGGGGTTCGGCATCAGGTTGCGGGGGCCGAGCACCTTGCCCAGACGACCGACCTTGCCCATGAGCTCCGGGGAGGCCACGGCGGCGTCGAAGTCCACCCAGCCCTCGGAGATCCGGGCGATCAGGTCGTCGTCACCCACGACGTCCGCGCCGGCGGCGCGGGCGGCCTCGGCGCGGTCACCGGTGGCGAACACGACGACGCGGGCGGTCTTGCCGGTGCCGTGGGGCAGGCTCACGGAGCCGCGGACCATCTGGTCGGCCTTGCGGGGGTCGACCGAGAGGCGGAGGGCCACCTCCACGGTGGCGTCGATCTTGGAGGGGTTGGTCTCCTTGGCGAGGCGGATCGCCTCCACCGGCGAGTACAGATCCTCGCCGATCGCGGCCTTGGCCGCCTTGTATGCCTTGCTGCGCTGTGCCATCTGCGTTCTTCTCCTTGTGCAGTCGTGGTCTGCGGGCCGCGCTCGGCCCTGCCACTGGAAGGGGGTGGGGGTGGGCGTCAGCCCTCGACGGTGATGCCCATCGAGCGGGCGGTGCCCGCGATGATCTTGGCGGCGGCCTGCACGTCGTTGGCGTTCAGGTCCTCCATCTTGGTCTGGGCGATCTCCTCGCACTGGGCCTGGGTCAGCGTGCCGACCTTGGCCGTGTGCGGGGTGGCGGAGCCCTTGGCGACGCCGGCGGCCTTCTTGATGAGCTCGGCGGCCGGCGGAGTCTTGGTCACGAAGGTGAACGAGCGGTCCTCGTACACGGTGATCTCGACCGGGACCACGTTGCCGCGCTGCGACTCGGTGGCGGCGTTGTACGCCTTGCAGAACTCCATGATGTTCACGCCGTGCTGGCCCAGGGCGGGGCCAATGGGCGGGGCCGGGTTGGCGGCGCCGGCCTGGATCTGAAGCTTGATCAGACCGGTGACCTTCTTCTTGGGAGCCATGAGTGGATCCTTCTCTCACTGGGGGACCCTCGGCGCAGGAGCGCACCGGGGGCGGTGGCCGCCGTGGCGCGGCGGCCGGTGCCGCGTCCGGGCCGGCAGGCGGCCGGCCCGGTGCGGAAGCGTCGGGTGTCCTCAGATGGCCTTGGTCACCTGGTTGAAGGACAGCGTCACGGGGGTCTCGCGCTCGAAGATCGAGACGAGCACCACGAGCTGCTGGGCTTCCGGCTTGATCTCGGAGATCGTGGCCGGGAGGGTCTCGAACGGGCCGTCGTTGACGGTGACCGACTCGCCGACCTCGAAGTCCACGTGGATCGCAGGGGCGGCGGGCGCACCGGACTCGACCAAGGCGGGGACGGCCAGGCCGGCCTTCTCGGCGGCGCGGGCGGCCTCCTGGATCACGGACGGGGCGAGCATGTCGTACACCTCGTCCAGGCTGAGCGGCTGCGGGTGGTGGGCGTCGTTGCCCACGAAGCCCGTGACGCCCGGGGTGTGCCGCACGACGCCCCACGAGGCGTCGTCGAGGTCCATGCGGACGAGCACGTAGCCCGGGATGCGCACGCGCGAGACGATCTTGCGCGTGGTGTTCTTGATCTCCACGACCTCCTCCATGGGGACCTCGATCTCGTAGATCGAGTCCTCCATGTCCTGGGTCAGGATGCGGGCCTCGAGGTTCGTCTTCACGCGCTTCTCGTAGCCGGCGTAGGTGTGGACGACGTACCAGTCGCCGGGCTGGCGGCGCAGGCGGGTGCGCAGCTCCTCGGCGGGGTCCACGGCGGGCTCGTCGTCGGCCTGCTCCTCGACGGGGGTCGGCGCGTCCTCGCCCTCGGCGACGGCCAGGTCGGCCTCCTGCACGGTGGCCTCGGCGGTCTCGTCACCGCTGCCGGCGGCCTCGTCCAGGGCGTCCTCGACGGGCGTCCCGGCGTCCTGCGCGGTCTCGGCGGTCTCCTCGGCCACGGCGTCCTCCGACATCGGGACGGACTCCTCGGCGGGCTGACGATCCAGTTCCTGCTCGGACACGGTTCCTGCTTTCTGCTGACGGACGGCGGGCCCTGCCGTCGGGGAGGGCCCTCACGGGCGTGCGGGGGGACGCGTCCTGCGATGTCGGGACCGTCCGCGCCGGGCTCAGAGGCCGCCGGCGCCGAACAGGAGACCCGCCACGGTGCCGAACACCCAGTCCAGCCCCATGACCAGCAGGATCATGAACGCCACGAAGGCGAGCACCACTCCGGTCGTACGCAGCAGCTCCTCGCTCGTGGGGGTGACGACCTTGCGGAGCTCGTCCACCACCTGGCGCAGGAACAGCGCGATCCGCGCGAACAGCCCGCGACGCTGCCTGCTCGGCGTGGGGGTGGGTCCCCCGCCGTTCGCCGCCATCTCAGTCACGTGGCCTCACTCGTCGGATCGCCGAATCGCTTTCTACACGTCCGATGCCGAGCACGAGGCCCGGCATCGAGCAGGGCAGACAGGACTCGAACCTGCAACCTGCGGTTTTGGAGACCGCTGCGCTACCAATTGCGCCACTACCCTTCGGACCGACGGAGCCGGCCGAACCCTCGCGGGATCGACCGTGAACGCGGTACCGGAGACCCAGGATACGCCATCGGGCGGCGGGAGTCGAACGGGTCCCGGGCAGTCAGTACCCTGGCAGGACGGAGCCCCGCTCCGCCCCGCCCTCCCCGTCGAGCTCGAAGAAGGTCCCCATGGCCGCGCCCGCCCGCCGCGTCTCCGCCCGTCTGTCCGCCATCGCGCCCTCCGCCACCCTCGCCGTCGACGCCCGCGCCAAGGAGCTCAAGGCCGCCGGGCGCCCGGTGATCGGCTTCGGCGCCGGCGAGCCCGACTTCCCCACCCCGGACTACATCGTGGAGGCCGCCGTCGCCGCGGCCCGGGACCCGAAGAACCACCGCTACTCCCCCGCCTCCGGCCTGCCCGAGCTGCGCGAGGCGATCGCGGACAAGACGCTGCGCGACTCCGGCGTATCCCTCGAGGCCGCCCAGGTGCTGGTGACCAACGGCGGGAAGCAGGCCGTGTACAACGCCTTCGCCGCGCTGCTGGACCCGCAGGACGAGGTGCTCGTCCCCGCCCCCTACTGGACCACCTACCCCGAGGCGATCCGCCTGGCCGGCGGCGTGCCGGTGGAGGTGTTCGCCGGCCCCGAGCAGGGCTACAAGGTCACCGTGGACCAGCTCGACGAGTCCGTCACGGACCGCACCAAGGTGCTCCTGTTCGTCTCCCCCTCCAACCCCACCGGCGCCGTGTACTCCCCCGAGGAGACGGCGGCGATCGGCCAGTGGGCACGGGAGCGGGGGCTGTGGGTGGTCACCGACGAGATCTACGAGCACCTGACCTACGACGGCATGCCGTTCACCTCGATCGTCCGCGCCGTGCCCGAGCTGGCGGAGCAGTCCGTGATCCTCAACGGCGTCGCCAAGACCTACGCGATGACGGGCTGGCGCGTCGGCTGGATGGCCGGTCCGCTGGACGTGGTCAAGGCCGCCACGAACCTGCAGTCCCACGCCACCTCGAACGTGGCCAACGTGTCGCAGCGGGCCGCGCTGGCCGCCATCGCCGGCCCGTTGGACGCCGTGGCGGAGATGAAGACGGCGTTCGACCGCCGGCGCCGGGCCATGGTCGAAGCCATGGACGCCGTGCCGGGCTTCCACTGTCCCACCCCGCAGGGTGCGTTCTACGCGTACGTGGACGTGCGGGAGGCGCTCGCGAAGACCTACCGCGGCGGCGTCACCCCCGCGACGTCGGCCGAGCTGGCCGCCTTCATCCTCGACGAGGCGGAGGTCGCCGTGGTCCCGGGCGAGGCGTTCGGCCCGTCCGGCTATCTGCGACTGTCCTACGCGCTGGGCGATGCGGACCTCGCCGAGGGCGTCGAGCGCATCCGCGCCCTGCTCAGCGCCTGAGCCGCACACCCCACCCCTGAGCCCCGCGACGCCGCGTGCCGCGGGGCTCAGGCGTATCCGCGGCGCGCGGCCCAGCGGGTCAGCTCGTGGCGGTTGGAGAGCTGGAGCTTGCGCAGCACGGAGGACACATGGGTCTCGACCGTGCGGTCCGAGATGAACAGCTCCGCCCCGGCCTCCCGGTAGGTGTAGCCGCGGGCGATCAGCCGCATGACCTCCCGCTCCCGTGCCGAGAGCCGGTCGAGGTCCTCGTCGGGGGCCGCAGCCCCGCTCGTCGCCGCGGCGGGGACGGGCGGGGACGCGGGCGCCGTGCCGCGGAAGGCGTCGAGGACGAACCCGGCCAGTCGGGGCGAGAACACGGCATCGCCGTCGGCCACGCGGACCGCCGCGTCCGCCACCTCCACGCCGGAGGCCGTCTTGGTGATGTAGCCGCGGGCCCCCGCACGGATCACGGCGACGACGTCCTCGGCCGCGTCCGAGACGGACAGTGCCAGGAACCGCTGCGCGGGTCGGCGCGCGAGGACGCGTTCGGCCACCTCCGCTCCCCCGCCGCCGGCCCCGCCGGGCAGGTGCACGTCCAGCAGCACCACATCCGGCACCAGGTCCAGCACGGTGCGGACGGCCTCGTCCACGTCCCCGGCCTCGCCGACGATGGCCAGTCGGTCCGGGTCCAGGTCGGCGCGCAGGCCGGAGCGGAAGATCGCGTGGTCGTCCACGATGACGGCCGTGCGCGGGGCGGGGTCGGTCATGGGTGCTCCTGTCCGGCGCGCGCTCGCGCTCCCTCGGGCTCGGTCAGCGTCAGGTGGACCTCGGTGCCGCCCGGGCCGGACCGGATGCGGGCGGCCCCGCCGGCACGCTCCATGCGGCCGAGGATCGACTCCCGCACGCCGAGCCGGTCGGCCGGGACCGTGTGCAGGTCGAAGCCGGGGCCACGGTCCCGGACGAACACCTCCGCGACGGTGCGGCCATGGTCGTCCTCACCGGCCTCCGCGAAGACCTGCGCGTCGCCGGCGTGCCGGGCCGCGTTCTGCATGGCCTCGCGTGCCGCGGCCGCGAGCGGCTCGAGCCACGCCCCGGCGGCCCGGCCCACGGCCACGACCTCCACCCGGGACCCGTGTGCGTCCTCGACGGCGGCGGCGTGCTCTTCGAGCGCCTCCGCCAGGGAGCGCGGGCCGCCACGGGAGTCCAGGGCGAGGAACTGACGCAGCTCACGCTCCTGGGCGCGGGCCACCCGGGCCACCGCGTCTGCGTCATGGGCGCGCCGCTGGATGAGGGCGAGGGACTGCAGCACCGAGTCGTGCAGGTGCGCCGCGATCTCGGCGCGCTGGACCTGCACCGCGAACGCGGTCCGCTCCGCGTCGCGTCGGCGCAGCCAGGCCAGGACGTAGGGCATGGCCACCAGCGCCGCGCCGGCGAGCATCGCGACGGCGGCCAGCAGGGCCCGCCACAGCTCGCCCGAGCTCACGGCGCCCAGGACGATGGCCAGCACCGCCAGCAGCACGAGGGCCGTGCCGAGCACGAGGCGGACCAGTCGTCCGCTCCGCCCGGCCCGGGGCCCGCCCGCCAGGTCGAGCTGCATCCAGGCCAGGCCGAGGCCGATCACGAGGACGGCCACCGGGCCCACGAGCGCCCAGTCGACGGCGAGGCCGAGGCCGTCCGCGACGGTCAGCACGCCCACGCCGAGCACCACGGCGGCCAGCAGGACCGGCCAGCCGCCCTCGCGCACCCGCTCGAGCACCTCGGGGGCGCGACCACGCAGGGTGGGGGCGTCGGCGGCGGGAGCGCCGTCCGGGCCCTCCTCCGGCATGAGCAGCCAGAGCCACACGTACAGGGCCAGGCCCGCGCCGCCCATCAGGCTCAGCAGCGCCAGGGCCGCGCGGACACGGCCGACGGGCACCCCGAGATGCCGGGCGAGCCCCGCGGCGACGCCGGACACCGGGCGGTCGGCCCCGTGCCGCATCAACGGCGGACGTGGGGCCTGCGCGGGCGCGGACGGGGTGGGCATGCCCCCATCCTGCCGCGTCGGACGGGGTGACACATCCGGGGAGGATTCCGGGAGTTCCCGGATGGGCGGGGGCCGCGGGCGGACGAGGATGGAGACATGACGAGCACACACGACCCGTTCACCGGCCCCGGCCCCCACGTCGCCCCCGACGGAGCCACTGCGGGCGAGACCGGCCCCGACGGACTGGACGCCCTGCCGGGCTGGTTGCGCCGCGCCGTCCTGGGCTGGGGCGTGCGCCGCTCGCCGGCCTCGTGGGTCGGCGGGGTGCTCGGCGGCGTGGCCGAGCGCTACCGCATCGACCCGCTGCTCGCCCGCGGCGTGTTCGTCGCCGTATGCATGGTCTCCGCGGGCCTGGGCCTGCTGGCCTACGCGGCCGCCTGGGCCGTCCTCCCCGACGCCGACGGACGCGTGCAGTTCGGCCGCCTGCGCCGCGGGGAGTGGCAGGACGCCACCGTGGCCATCGGCGTGATCGGGGCGATCGGCGCCCTCAACCTGCTGCTCGGCGCCGGGTTCACCCTCATCGCCCCAGCCGTGGGCGGCCCCGGCTCCCTCGTGGGCCTGGGCGCGCTGGCCGTGCTCGTCTGGTGGCTCGTGACCCGTTGGGACGGCCGGGCGCAGGCCCGCGTGGCCCCGGGCCGGGCCCCCGACGCCGACCAGCCCACCCACGCCGTGCCGCGCCCGGCCTGGTACGTCGGCGGAGGCCCGGGCGAGCGGGCAGCCGAGGTCGCCGACCCGCACGGCTTCCGCCCCGAATGGATCGACCCCGCGACCGGCGCGTGGCGCGAGCCCGTCCACTCTCGCGAGCGGCGGGCCGCGGCGCGTCTGGCCGACGAGGCCCCGCGGGCGGCCACCGCCCCGACCGGCTCGGGGTCCGCAGCCACGGCCGCGAAGCCGCGCCTCGGGCCGATCGCGCAGGCCGCCACCTACGTCGGGGCCGTCCTCGCCGCGCTCGCCGCCCTCGGGATCAGCCTGCTGCTCGGCGTCGGTCCGACCCCCACGCTGCTGGCCGTGCCGATGCTCGTGGCCGCGCTCGCGGTGATCGCCCCCGTCATGCTGGGCACTCTGCTCAGCGGCCGTCGTCCCGGCACCCTCGGCCCGGCGAGCGGCATCCTCGTGGGTGCGACGGCCCTCCAGGTCGCCGTCCTCGTGGCCCTCGGCTGACCCGCCGCCCGTCGCCCGTCCCCTGACGCGACGCGGCGGGCACGCCTAGGGTAGTGCCGACCCCCACGAGAACGCCCGAGAGGACCCCATGCGCGTCGGAATGCTCACCTCCGGAGGCGACTGCCCCGGCCTGAACGCCGTCATCCGCTCCGCCGTCCTGCACGGCATCAAGTCGTACGACATGGAGATGGTGGGCATCCGCAACGGATGGTCCGGCCTGATCGAGAAGGACGTCGAGGACCTGCCCCGCTCCCGCGTGCGCGGCCTGGCCCGCACCGGCGGCACCATCCTCGGCACCTCGCGCACGCACCCCTACGACGCGGAGGGCGGCGGCCCGGAGAACATGCTCCGCAACCTGCGCGAGCTGGACATTGACGCCGTCATCGCCATCGGCGGCGAGGGCACCCTGGCCGGCGCGAACCGCCTGGCCGCGGACGGGCTGCCGATCGTGGGCGTGCCCAAGACGATCGACAACGACCTGCAGGGCACCGACTACACGTTCGGCTTCGACACGGCCGTGCAGATCGCCACGGACGCCATGGACCGGCTGCGCACCACGGGTGAGTCCCACCACCGGTGCATGGTCGCCGAGGTCATGGGCCGCCACGTCGGCTGGATCGCCCTGCACTCGGGCATGGCCGCCGGCGCCCACGCGATCCTCATCCCCGAGGTCCGCACCCCCATGTCCCAGGTCGCCGAATGGGTGCAGCAGGTCCACGACCGCGGTCGCTCCCCGCTGGTCGTGGTGGCGGAGGGCTTCATCCCCGAGGGCCACGACGACCCGCTGGCCGAGGCCGGCGTCGAAGCGTCCGGCCGGCCGCGTCTGGGCGGCATCGGCGAGTGGGTGACCCGCGAGATCGAGGAGATGACGGGCATCGAGACGCGCAGCACCATCCTGGGCCACATCCAGCGCGGCGGCGCCCCCACCGCCACGGACCGCGTGCTCTCCACGCGCTTCGGCATGGGCGCCGTCGACCTCGTCGCCCAGCGCCGCTGGGGACAGATGGTGGCGGCCAACGGCACGGAGATCATCTCCATCCCCATGAGCGCCGCCCTCAAGGGCCTCAAGAAGGTGCCGGTCTCCCGCTACGAGGAGGCGAAGATCCTGTTCGGCCGATGAGACCTGACCACCCCGCCGTCGGCGTGCTGGCCCTCGGGCTGGCGCGTCGGCTCGGCCTGCCCGACACCGCGCTCCTACCCGACGACGCCCCCACGGCGGGCGCCGAGCCGCGCCGCCTCGAGGTGGCCCGGCAGGGCGTGGCCGCGGCAGAGGTGCTGGCCCTGCCCTGGGCCACCGTCGTGGCGGGGCCGGCGTGGTTCACGCGTGCCTGCCGCGGCGTGCCCGCCGAGGCGCTGGGCGTGGAGTCGGCCCTGCTGCGGACGGCGGTGCGGGCGGCCACCGGGGAGGCCGTGCGCTCGCGCGGCGAGTTCACGCTCTACGCGGCCGAGGAACCGCCGCCGGTCGACCCCTCGCGCACCGTCGCCGTGTCCCACGACCCCGCCCACGTCCACGCCGTGGCCGCGCGGGCCCCCGCGGACGACGTGGCCGAGGCGGGTGTCCTCTCCTGGGAGTCCTTGGCCGCGCTCGTTCCCGACGACGGCGCGGGACGGGCGATCGAGGCCCCGGTGGCGGCGGCGGGGTATCACGTGACGGGCGGCGTGCTGGCCTCGCTGGGCACCCTCACCCCACCGTCACTGCGCGGTCGTGGGCTCGGCCGCTACGCGGTGGCCGTGGCGATGGACCGGGCGGCGCTGGAGGGGCTGCTGCCGTTCGCCGAGGTGCCGGCGGGCCACACGGCCGCGCACCACGTGGCGATCGCCGTCGGGCTGGAGGCGGCGGGCACGCGGACCGTGCTCGCGCTGGAGTGAGCGGGCGGGTCGGTCAGCGCAGGCGGCCCACGCCACGCGGTCGGCCGAGGACCTGCCCGGCGTCCGGGGACACGAGCGGCTCCTGGCTCGCGGCGATCCAGCCGCCCTCGGCGACACCGTCCTCGCCGGGAGCGTCCTCGCGGGCCAGCAGCTCGGCGTCCACGGGCACGGTGCGCTTGAGCAGCGCCAGGGCGACGGCGCCCGCCTCATGGTGCTGGGCTGCGGCGGTGACCGTCCCCACCGGACGGGCGGCGGCGCGGGCCTCGGGCGTGTCCTCGGCCGGCCGGAGGATCACGGGGGCACCGTGCTCGGGGAGCGTGTGGACGGAGCCGTCCAGGAGCAGGCGGGTGAGGCGGCGGGGCGGGCGGCCCAGGTTGTGCACGCGCGCCACGGTCTCCTGACCGCGGTAGCAGCCCTTGTCGAGGTGCACGGCGGTGCGCAGCAGGTCCAGCTCGTGCGGGATCGCGCGATCGTCCACGTCGAGGGCCCGGCGGGGGCGGCCGGCCTCGATGCGCAGCGCCTCGGCCGCCGTCGTGCCCGCCAGGGACCAGCCCGCGAGCGCGCCCGTGCCGAGTGCGCGGACGGTGGCCTCGAGGTCGGCCCGGGTGACGAGGTACTCGCGCCAGGCCCAGTCCGCCCCCGGGTGGGCCTCGGGATCCGGATCGGCCGTGTAGGCCCAGCCGCCCGCCCCGACGCGGGGCCACGGGTCCAGCCACACGGTGCGGTCCTCCCAGCCGGGCACGGGCGCGGTGGCACCCACGACGGCGACCGCAGCGGTGTGGTCCCGCAGCGTGACGTCGTGGGAGAAGCGCATCGAGGTGAGCCACGCGGCCAGGCCCGGGCCGTCCTCGCGGTCCGTGACGAGCCAGGCCGCGGCGCCGTCCTCGAGGAGGTGGGCGGCGTGCTCGATCCGCCCCTGCACGTCGAGGAAGAGGATCTCGGTGCTCGTGCCGGGGGGCAGCGTCTCGACGTGCTGCGTGCCGAGCGTGTGCAGCCAGCTCAGCCGGTCCGGGCCGGACACGGAGAGCACGGCGCGGTGGGAGAGGTCGACCAGGGCGCGGCCCCGGGCGAGGGCGCGCTGCTCGGGCAGGGGACGACCGTAGTGCGCGGCGACGCCGCCGTCCGGGCCGCGGCCCTCGACGGCGCCGCCGGCCGGCCCCTGCGGCTCGGCCACGGCCAGGTCCAGCAGCGGGCTGCGGGAGGCCGTCACGACTGCTCCCCGTGCTTCCGCCCGCCGGCGCCGCGAGGACGCTCGGCCCCCGGGGCGAGCCGACCCTCGGCCGCGCTCGGCATGCGGTCCAGGATGGCGGAGGCGTGCGCCTGGAGCTCGGCACCCGCGGCGTCCGCGACGTCCCAGCGCCAGAACAGCTGCCCGTTCACGAGACCGGCCATGCGTGTGGCCCGGTGGTACGGCCCGGCGGCGGAGCCGCGCAGGATCGCGTCCGTGGCCAACTGCAGCTGCGGGCCCTTGATGCGGCCGTAGTACAGCTCGGCCAGCGAGCCCGGATGCGTGATGGTGGCGGTCAGGCCGAAGCCCTGGTCGCCGGCGCGCAGCCCCTCGACGTCCTCGGCGGAGCGGAACGCGGGGACGATGTCCGCCGGGCGCATGCCGGGGCCGACGTCGCCGTCGCGCCGCTCCCGGTCCACCTGCCAGAAGCCGGACTCCACGGTCAGCGGACGCAGCAGCGTGCCGTCCGCCTCGCACAGCCATGATTCCGCGCGGTACTCCACGAACGGCAGACCGTGCTCGGTGAAGTCCACCCGCTGGTAGAAGATCTCAGTGTCGGCGGAGCCGTCGCCGAGGCGGCCCTGGCCCTCCCAGCTGCCGATGAGCCAGGACAGGGGGGCGAGCTCTGGGGTGAGGTCGTACGGGAGTTCAGTCGCCATGGCAGATCACGGCGCGGCCCGCCAGCGGGCCGCGCGTCCTCAGCGCTGGCCCTTGAAGAGGCCGTTGATGACGACCGCGGCGACGGCGGCCATGCCCAGGCCGGCCAGGACCACGAGGGCCAGGAAGAAGATCTCGAGCGCAAGAAGGGTATCCATGCGGGACATCCTACCGAGCGGGTCGGACCTGTCAGGCCAGGAAGCCCACCATGACGTGCGCCACGACGCCGGCCGCTCCCACGGGCGCCAACGCGAGGGCGTAGCCCGCCCGGCGCGGGCGCAGGGTGGTGCCCACCGGCCGGTCCTCGGGCCGCGGCCGCGACGACGGCGCCGTGGCGGCGGTCAGGGACACCAGCACGGCCACCGCGAGCGCCGCGGCCATGACGGCCGGCCGGTCCCGGGCGCCCACGCCGGCCAGCGCGGAGACGGGCCACGCGAGCACCGTGCTGAGGGGGATGACCACGAGCGCCAGGACTCCCGGCCGGCCCTGCATCCACGGGGTGAGGCCGACGAGGGAGACCGCGGCCACCGTGACTGCCAGGGTGATGACCAGCCCGGCGACCGCGGGGGTGTCGCTCCAGCGTGAGACGGCCACCCAGCACGCTGTCACGACGGCCACGAACGCCCCGCCCATCGTGGCGACGGTGGACTCGAGGCGCAGCGGCCGGCCGGTCCCGCGCACCAGCTGGACGACGAACGAGGCCATGGTGCTCCAGGCGACGACGACGGCGAGCGGCTCGAAGAGCGTCCAGGCCCCGCTGTGGCCGTCCTCGAGCGGCGGCCACAGCAGCATGAGCAGCACCGCGATGCCCCCGGCGACGGCCAGGGTGACGCTGAGCGAGAGGCGCGCGGGCGCCCCCATCTGCCGCGGCCAGCCCCAGGCGATGACCAGGATCACGACGGCGGCGGCGAGGGCGGCGGGGACCGGGCCCAGCAACGCGGCACCGCCCAGGACGAGGGCGGCGACGGCCGCACTCAGGGCCATGGACAAGCGCATCACCTGCCCCATCCTGCCAGGTGCGCACCGGCTCGGCCCTGGGCGGGCGACGGCGGGGCGCACCTCGCGGGCCACCGTCCTCCTTCCGTAGGGTGGCCGGCATGGCCGAACACCCCACCCCCACGACCTCCGACGCCGACGAAACGCCGCGCGTCGTCACCCCGCGCCCGGAGGAGGCGAGCGCCGTCCTGGACCTGGCCGACCGCGCCGGGGCGGCGGACGGTCATCCCCCGCTGTCGGACCAGACGCGCGTGCTGCTCGCCCGCGGCGGGCAGCTCTGGTGGGGGGCCACCCGGGGCCCGGACGGCGCGATCGACGGGGCGGCCGTGCTCGTGCCCGAGGGCGCGGCGGCGGTGCTCGAGCTCGTCGTCGACCCGACCGCACGCCGCACCGGCCGGGGGACGGTCCTGGCCGACGCCGCGGCCGCCGCGGTCCGGGACCTGGCGCGGGAGGAGACCACGAGCGTCTGGGCCCACGGCATGCTCCCGGGGGCGGTCCGGCTCGCCCGGCGGCACGGCCTCGAGCCCGTCCGCGAGCTGCGCCGGATGCGCCTGTCGCACGCGGCGCTCGCGGCCCTGCCGGAGGTGCGGCTAGCCGACGGGGTGGCCCTGCGCGGCTTCGTCCCCGGCCAGGACGAGCAGGCCTGGCTGGACGTGAACGCCGCCGCCTTCGCGGACCACCCCGAACAGGGCAGCCTGACCCGCGCCGACCTCGACGACCGCATGGCGGAGGACTGGTTCGACGCCGACGGCCTCCTGCTCGCCGCCCGCGAGGCGGACGGGCGGCTGCTCGGCTTCCACTGGACGAAGGTGGAGCCGGATGCCGGAGCCGACGGCCCGCGCGTCGGGGAGGTGTACGCCGTGGGCGTCTCCCCCGACGCCCAGGGCCTCGGCCTCGGTCGGGCCCTGACGCTGGCGGGGCTGCACCGGATGGCGGAGCAGGGAGTCGACGTCGTGGACCTGTACGTGGACGCGGACAACACGGCCGCCGTCGCGCTCTACGCGTCCCTCGGCTTCGAGCTGTTCGCCGCCGACGCCCAGTACCGCCGCCCCTGAGACCCTCGGGCGGGGACCGGCCGGGCACATCCCGGCGGCCTCGTATCCTGGTGAGGCCGGCCCCCGTGGGGTCGGCCACGCCCCGTGCCCTGCCCCAGCAGTCGTCGCGGCCGCCGCACCCCGAGAGGAACCCGCCCCATGCCTTCGTCCCACGCCGACCGCGTCGCCCGCTGGTCCACGGAGGACCGCGCCTCGGAAGGCCCCCGCGCCGAGGTGCTGGCCGCCGGCATGCTGCCGTGGCGCCGCGTGCCCGGCGGCCTCGAGGTGATGGTGATCCACCGGCCCCGCTACGACGACTGGTCGTGGCCCAAGGGCAAGCTCGATCCGGGTGAGACGCTGCCGGAGTGCGCGGTGCGCGAGCTGCGCGAGGAGGTCGGCCTGGAGCTGCGGCCGGGCATCCCGCTGTGCGTGACCGCGTACGAGGTGCCCGGCAAGCGGGGCGTACGTCAGAGCAAGGAGGTCTGGTACTGGGCCGCCGAGGTCGACGGCCAGCGCGCCCTCCCCGACGGCGACGAGGTGGACGAGGTCCGCTGGGTCGGGCCGGACGAGGCCCGGCGGCTGCTGACGAACGACTCGGATCGCGAACCGCTCGACCTGCTGCTGCGTGCCGCCTCTCGGGGGCGCCTGCGGACCGTGCCGCTGCTGGTGCTGCGCCACGCCAAGGCCAAGCCCCGCTCCTCGTGGTCCCGCGCCGAGCAGGAGCGTCCGCTGGCGGCGACGGGCCGGCGGCAGGCGCTCGCCGTCGAGGGCCTCGTGGGGGCCTGGCAGCCGGAGCGGCTGGTCTCCTCCCCGTGGCGCCGCTGCGTGGAGACGCTGGCCCCGCTCGTGAAGTCCAGCCGGCTGCCGCTGAAGACCAAGGGCGCCTTCACGGAGACCACGGCCCGGGAGAAGCCCAAGAAGACCCGCAAGGTGATGGCCGAGCTCATGGGCCGCTCCCAGCCCCTGGTCGTGTGCACGCACCGGCCGGTGCTGCCGACGCTGTTCGAGGTGATCGAGGACGCGGCCGCCGGCCAGGCGGACCGCGTGCTGCGGGCCCTGCCGACCGAGGATCCGTGGCTGCGGCCCGGCGCCGTGCTCGTGGCGCACCGCGCCCTCGACCTCGACGGCGACGTGGTGGCCGTCGAGGTCTACGACCCCTGGGACGACTGAGCCGCCCGCACAGGCCTCGGCCCGCACGACCGGGCCACCGTTGAGCAGGTCCGCCCCCGGCCCTAGGCTCGGGTCATGGAGAACACCGCCGCCCAGAGCCAGCCTGAGAAGATCGTCCACGAGCGCCTCACGGTGACCCGGGACCCGGACCGACAGCGCTTCGAGCTGCGCCAGGACGGGACGTTCATCGGGTTCCTCGGCTACGACCAGGAGACCGTGCGCGGCGAGGACGGCGAGGACACCGTGGTCCTGCGCCTGCAGCACACCATCATCGACGAGCAGTTCGGCCGCCGCGGCTTTGCCCGCGCCCTCGTGACCATGGTCCTGGACCGGCTGCGCGCGGAGGGTGACCGGATCGTGCCCGAGTGCTCCTACGTGGAGGACTACCTGCGCCGCTACCCCGAGTACCAGGACATGGTGTTCCACGGCTGACCGGGGCAGGGGGCCTGCCCTGCCGGCACCCGCCTCCCTGCCGTCCGGGCCGCGGGCTGGGACGCGGCCCGCCTGCGCCGGGCCGTCGACGACGCTCAGCGCGTCCGCTCGGATCGCTAGAGTGGGCCGGGTGAGCATCCCCACCCCCTACGAGGACCTCCTCGCCGACGTGATGGCCCACGGGGCCGTCAAGACGGACCGGACCGGCACGGGCACGCGCAGCGTGTTCGGCCGCCAGCTGCGCTTCGACCTGGCCGAGTCCTTCCCGCTGATCACCACCAAGCGCGTGCACTTCAAGTCGGTCGCGCTCGAGCTGCTGTGGTTCCTGCGCGGGGACTCGAACGTGCGGTGGCTCCAGGAGCGCGGCGTGCGGATCTGGAACGAGTGGGCGGACGAGGACGGCGAGCTCGGCCCCGTCTACGGCGTGCAGTGGCGCTCGTGGCCCACCCCGGACGGGGGCCACATCGACCAGATCGCCAAGGTCGTGGAGCAGATCCGGACGAACCCCGACTCGCGCCGGCACATCGTCACCGCGTGGAACCCCGCCGAGGTGGACGAGATGGCGCTGCCGCCGTGCCACGCGCTGTTCCAGTTCTACGTCTCCCCCGGTCAGGACGGCGCCCCCGGGCGGCTCTCATGCCAGCTCTACCAGCGCTCGGCGGACCTGTTCCTCGGCGTGCCGTTCAACATCGCCTCGTACGCGCTGCTCACGGTGATGGTCGCCCAGCAGACCGGGCTGACTCCCGGCGAGTTCGTGTGGACCGGCGGGGACGTGCACATCTACGCGAACCACGAGGAGCAGGTGCGCGAGCAGCTCTCCCGCGAGCCGTACCCGTACCCGCGGCTGCGGCTGCGGCGCACCCCCGCGTCGATCTTCGACTACGACTACGAGGACTTCGAGGTCCTCGACTACCGTCACCACCCCACCATCACGGCGCCGATCGCCGTCTGAGCCGAGGATGCGCAGCGACCCCATGAGCCGGGCCACCCGTCCCACCGAGCCCGTGATCGCCATGATCTGGGCCCAGACCCCCGAGCGCGTCATCGGCCGCGACGGCACCATGCCGTGGCACGTCCCCGAGGACCTCGCGCACTTCCGGGCCCACACGCACGGCCACCCCGTGATCATGGGCCGGCGCACGTGGGAGTCGTTCCCGGCGCGCTTCCGCCCGCTGCCCGGGCGCACGAACATCGTGGTCTCCCGCACCCTGACGGCCACCGAGGAGGCCGGCGCGGAGCTGCGGGCCGCGGGCGCCGTCGTCGTGCCGAACTTCGGGGCGGCCCTGGCCGCCGCGGCCGAGGCCGACGGCTGTGACACCGTGTGGGTGATCGGCGGTGCGACGCTCTACGAGCAGGCCCTCGACGTGGCCTCGCGCGCCGAGGTGACCGTGATCGACGCCGACGTCGACGGCGACACGCACGCCCCGCCGCTCGACGCCCGCTGGCGGCGCACCGCCGTCGACCCCGCCCCCGACGCGTGGCTGGACTCCGCCTCCGGCCCGCGCCACCGCTTCGAACGATGGGAACGCGACTGACATGGCCCCGACCGACTCCGACCAGCGTCTGCTCTCCCCGCAGGCGGTCTCGTTCCTCGCGCTCGTCGCCCTGCCCGTGCTGGCGTTCGTGTGCGCCGTGTTCGGGCTGATCCTCGTGCTGCAGGGCAAGACCATCGCCGGGCTGGTGTTCCTGCTCGTGCTGACCCAGGTGTTCGCCGTGGGCGGTCTCATCGCGTGGAACAGGCGGAAGCGTGCGCAGCAGGGCCGCTAGCCTGGAGGGCATGACTTCCGCTGCCCCCGCATCTGTGAACGCCCCCGACGCGGCCGCCGTGCCCACCGTGGGACTGGTCGGCTGGCGCGGCATGGTGGGGTCCGTCCTCCTGCAGCGCATGGCCGAGGAGGGCGACTTCGCCCGCGTCCACCCCGTCTTCTTCTCCACGTCCAACGCCGGCGGTCCCGCGCCCGTGCTCGAGGGCATGGCCGGCGACCCGGGCGTGCTCCAGGACGCGTACGACGTGGACGCGCTCAAGGCCCTGCCCGTGATCCTCACCGCGCAGGGCGGGGACTACACGCAGGCCGTGTACCCGAAGCTGCGCGCCGCCGGCTGGGACGGCATCTGGATCGACGCCGCCTCCACCCTGCGCATGGCGGACACCTCCGTGATCGCGCTGGACCCCGTGAACCGCGGCGTGATCGACGCCGCCCTGGCGAACGGGACGAAGGACTTCATCGGCGGCAACTGCACCGTGTCCTGCATGCTCATGGGCCTGGGTGGCCTGTTCAAGGCGGGCCTGGTCGAGTGGGGCACCGCCATGACCTACCAGGCGGCCTCCGGCGGCGGCGCCCGGCACATGCGCGAGCTGCTCACCCAGTACGCCGAGCTGGGCGGCGCGGTGCGGGCCGAGCTGGCCGATCCGGCGTCGGCGATCCTCGAGATCGACCGCAAGGTGATCGAGCTGCAGCGCGGCGGCCTGGACTCGACGCAGTTCGGCGTGCCGCTGGGCGGCTCGCTGATCCCCTGGATCGACTCCGACCTGGGCGACGGCGTCTCCCGCGAGGAGCGCAAGGCCTACGACGAGACCAACAAGGTGCTCGGGCTGACCGGGGCGGACCGGATCCCGTTCGACTCGCTGTGCGTGCGGATCGGCGCCATGCGCTCGCACTCGCAGGCCCTCACCCTCAAGCTCACCCGGGACGTGCCGCTGGACGAGGTCGAGCAGATCATCGCCGCGGACAACGAGTGGGTGCAGGTGGTGCCGAACACCAAGGAGGTCACGGTCACCGACCTGACCCCGATCGCCGCGACCGGCACCCTGCAGATCCCCGTCGGCCGGCTGCGCAAGCTCAACATGGGTCCCGAGTACCTCTCGGCGTTCACCGTCGGCGACCAGCTGCTGTGGGGTGCGGCCGAGCCCGTGCGCCGCATGCTGATGATCGCCACCGGGAACCTCTGAGCCGCGACGCCGGCGCCGAGGCGCGCACCCGGCCCCGCTCCGGCCCCCGTTTTCGTTCGGGAAACGGCGGGTGCTCGGGCGTTGTCGTTCGGGAAACGGCGCCCGCGCCGCCTCGGGGCGCCGTTTCCCGAACGAAAGCACTCCTGGGGGCGCCGTTTCTCGAACGAAAGTGAGGGGTCAGAGGCTGGTGCCGATGATCATCGGCTCGGGGTGCAGCTCGACGCCGAAGCGTTCACGCACGCCGTCGCGCACGGTGCGCGCGATCGTCAGGACGTCCTCGGTACTCGCGTCGCCGCGGTTGGTCATGGCGAGGGTGTGCTTCGTGGACACCGACGCGCGGCCCCCGGCCAGGCCGGTGCCGTCCACTCCGCGGCCGTCCGGCCCGCCCTCGCGGGGTGCGACCTCGGGCAGCCCGAAGCCCTTCGCGAAGCCCGCGCGATCGATCAGCCAGGCCGCCGAGAGCTTCACGAGCGGCGTCCCGTCCTCGGCCTCCCCGGCGGCGAACGCCGGGGCGCCCTCGGGCAGGGAGGCCCGCACGGACGCGGGCACGATCGGGTTCGTGAAGTAGCTGCCCGTGGACCACGTGTCCGGGTCCGCCGGGTCGGACACCATCCCCTTGGCGGCGCGCAGGGCCAGCACCTCGCGGCGGACCACCGCGAGCGGGGCATGGGCGCCCTCCTCGACGTCGAGCGCGGCCGCCAGCTGCCCGTAGCGGACCGGCGCCGTCGGCTCGGCGTCGGAGGAGGCGCGGCGCAGCCGCAGGTCGACCGAGAGCACGATCCACCGGGGACTCGGCGCGCCGGTCTCCAGCATGGAGCGCTTGATCACGGAGTCGCGGTAGCCGAAGCGCAGGTCCGCGGGCGTCAGCTCGACGACGTCCCCCGCCTCCCGATCCCACGCGCGCAGGGCGACGAGCACCTGCGAGACGTCCGCGCCGTAGGCGCCGACGTTCTGCACGGGCGTCGCGCCGGCCGAGCCCGGGATGCCCGAGAGCGCCTCGATCCCGCCGAGCCCGTGCGCCACGGTCCATGCGACGGCGTCGTCCCACGGGTGGCCCGCCGCGATCCGCACGACGACGGCCTCCCCCTCGTGGTCCGCGGACCGGGCCCCGTCGCCGGCGGGCGGCGCCTCACCCTCGCCGGGCGCCGGCCCGTCCAGCACGTGGATGCCCTCGAAGGCCAGCCGCACGACGGTGCCGGGGAAGCCGGCGTCCGCCATGAGGGTGTTGGAACCGCCGCCGAGGACGAACAGGGGCTCGCCTGCCGCGTCGGCGGCGCGCACGGCCTCGATCGCCTCGGCCTCGGTGCGCGCGGTGACCCACGCGCGCGCGGGCCCGCCGACGCGGGTGGTGGTGTGGTCCGCCAGCCGCTCGCTCACGCGCTCTCCCCCGCGGCTCCGCCGAGGCGGACCACAGCCTGCGCCTTGGTCAGCACGCGCGGCTTCACCGCGTCCGGGTTGGTGACGTTCAGGTCGATCCGCACCGTCCCGGCAGCCTCATCCACGGCGCCGACCGTGCCGACGACCTCGAGCGTGGCGCCGGGGACGGGCGCGCCGTCGTCGTCCGTGCGCCCCGTGGTGTCCGCGACCGGCACCATGCCGGTGAAGCGGGTCTGGTAGTCGACGACGGCGCCCGGGTCGCCCGCCCAGTCCGAGACGAGCTGCACGGCCGCGCCCATGGTGAGCATCCCGTGGGCGATGACGCCGGGCAGGCCGACGTGCTCGGCGAACGTCGGGGACCAGTGGATCGGGTTGCGGTCGCCGGAGGCACCCGCGTAGGCGACGAGGTCGGCGCGGGTGAACGTGACGGTGCGCGTGCCGACCACCTCGCCCCGGGCGAGGTCGGACAGGCGGGGGGCGGTGCTCATCAGGACTCCTCTCCCCGGACCAGCAGGGTGGACGTGACGGTGGAGACGGCAGCGCCGTCCAGATCCGCGATCTCGGTGACGGTGGTGACCATGCGGTTGCCGCCGAGGGACTTCACGGCCTCGACCCGCACGGTCGCCACGACCTCGTCCCCGGCCACCAGCGGGCGGTGGTGGACGAAGCGCTCGTCCGCGTGGACCACCCGCGAGAAGTCGATCCCCAGCTCGGGATCGGCGACGACGGCGGCCTCGGCGCGCTGGGCGATGACGACGGCGAAGGTCGGGGGGGCGACCAGGTCGGCGTGTCCCAGGGCCCGGGCGGCCGCGACGTCGTGGTGCGCGGGATGGTGGGCCTGCACGGCCTCGGCGAAGCCGCGGACCGCCTCACGACCGACCTGGAAGGGGGGCGCGGGCGGATAGCTCCGCCCGGCGACGTCGGGGTTCACGCTCAACTCGGGCCTCCTGCGGGACGGTTCTCGACTGCCGTCCAGCCTAACGGCCGGGGCGCCGCTCCCCCTGCCGGCGGGCGGCCTGGCGGAAGCGCACGAGCTGGGCGGACAGGTGCACGGCGACGCCCGCGCCGAGCACGCCCAGGGCGGTCCCGGAGACGGCGAGGCGTCCGGTGGTCCCGCCGACGACCGCCAGCACGATGCCCACGAGGAACAGCGCGGAGCCGGTCAGCACGAGGGTCCGGTACAGCCGGGAGCCGTGCTCCCACGGGGAGACGAAGCCGCGGGGCGCGGTGGTGCCGCGGGCGGGCTGGGGGGCGGGGCGACGCGTGGACATGCCCGCCAGGCTACCGGGGCGACGGACGGGCCCCGGAACGCGAAAGGACCCGGCCCCTCCGAGGAGGTGACCGGGTCCGTCCGATTCCGTAGCGGCGGGGGGACTCGATCCCCCGACCTCACGATTATGAGTCGTGCGCTCTAACCAGCTGAGCTACGCCGCCACGACACAAGAACGCCCGCACTCACGGTTTCACGCCGCGAGGGCGGGCTCTCATGTCAGAGCCCCGACCGGGAATCGATCCCGGGACCTCCATCTTACCAAGATGGCGCTCTACCACTGAGCTATCGGGGCAACGAGGTGAGACTCTACCAGGGCCCCGGGGCCGATGCAAAATCGGCCCCGGCTACGGCCTCCGGGGGTCCGCACCCCGGCCGGATCAGCGGCGGGCGCCCCGATCCGAGCGCTCCTGGGCGCCCCAACGGGGCTTGCGGCCGCCGGGGCGTCCCCCGCGGTCGTCCCGGTCCTTGCGGAAGCCACCGCGATCCTCACGGAAGCCGCGGTCGTCCCGGTCCTTGCGGAAGCCGCCGCGCTGGCCGCCGTCGCGGTCCCCGCGGAAGCCTCCGCGCTCGCCGCGGTCCTTGCGGAAGCCGCCGCGGCGCTCACCGCGGTCCTCGCCGTCGCGCTCGGCGCGGGTCGGGCGGCCGGTGTCCTTGCGCAGGCCGAGGCGACGGCCGTTGATCTCGGCGTTGGCCGCGGCCTCGAGCTGGGCCGAGGTCAGGTCTGCCGGCAGCTCGACGAGCGAGTGGTTGCCACGCAGGTCGATCGCGCCGATGGCCGAGGCGGGCAGGCCCACCTCGTTCGCCAGCGCACCCACGATGTTGCCCGGCCGCACGCGGTCCTGGTGGCCCACGGCGATCCAGTACGTCGCGTTGCCGGCCGCAGGTTCCCGGGCCGGGCCACGCGAGCCGCGGCCGTCACTCGTGCCGCGCTCACGGCCGCCGTCGCGCCCACCCTCGCGGCCTCCGTCGCGGTCCTTGCGGCCGCGGGCGCCGCCGAACGGGATCTCCTGCTCGCGGGCCAGCAGCGGGCGGCCGCCCTGGGTCATCATGCCCAGCGCGGCGGCCACACGCGCCGGCTCGACCTCGTGCTCGTCGACGTACGCGGCGACGATCTCACCGAACACCGCCAGCTCCTCCTCCGAGGCGCGCTCGAGGGTGCGGGTGATGCCGTCGGCGAAGCGGCGCTTGCGGGCCGCGTTGACGTCGGCGACGGAGGGCACGGCCATCTCCTCGACCTGCTGGCGGGTGGTCCGCTCGATCTGCTTGAGCAGGAAGCGCTCGCGCGGGGTCATGAAGAGCACGGCGTCGCCCTGGCGGCCGGCGCGGCCGGTGCGGCCGATGCGGTGCACGTAGGACTCGGCGTCCTGCGGGATGTCGTAGTTGACCACGTGCGAGATGCGCTCGACGTCCAGGCCGCGGGCGGCGACGTCGGTGGCCACGAGGATGTCCACGCGGCCGGCCTTCAGGTCCTCGACGGTCTTCTCGCGCTGCTTCTGGGCGATGTCGCCGGAGATGGCCACGGCCTTGAACCCGGCGCGCGTGAGCTTCTGGGCGAGCTCCTCGGTGCCGGCACGGGTGCGCACGAAGGCGATGACGCCGTCGTGCTCCTCGGTCTCGAGGATCCGGCTCAGGGCCTCGAACTTCCACTGGTGACCCACCTGCAGGTAGCGCTGGCGGATCGTGGCGGACGTCGTCGACTGACGGGCGACGGCCACCTCCTCCGGGGCGTTCAGGTACTGGGCGGAGATGCGGCGGATGGCCGGGGGCATGGTGGCGGAGAACAGCGCGGTCTGCTTCGTGTCCGGGGTGGAGGCGAGGATGCGGTCCACCTCCTCCGCGAAGCCCATGCGCAGCATCTCGTCCGCCTCGTCCAGCACGAGGGTCTGCAGGTCGGACAGGTCCAGCGAGCCGCGCTCGAGGTGGTCGATCACGCGGCCCGGCGTGCCGACGACGACCTGCGCGCCCCGGCGCAGTCCGGCCAGCTGCGGTCCGTAGGGGGAGCCGCCGTACACGGCGAGCACGGAGACGTCGTCGAGGTGCTTGGCGTAGCCGTCGAAGGCGTCGGCCACCTGGAGGGCGAGCTCGCGGGTCGGGGCGAGGACGAGCACCTGCGGGGTGTCCGCGCGCCCGTTCACGTCCGTGGTCTCGGCGAGTCGGGACAGCGCCGGCAGCGCGAACGCGCCGGTCTTGCCGGTGCCGGTCTGGGCCAGGCCCACGACGTCGCGGCCGTCCAGCAGCAGCGGGATGGTCGCCTCCTGGATCGGCGAGGGGTGGGTGTAGCCCAGGTCCTCGACGGCGGCCAGCACGCGGGCGTCCAGGCCGAGGTCCAGGAAGGTGGGGCCGGCGGGCTCGGCGGGGGTTTCGGGGGCGGCGGGCTCGGCGGCGTCGACCTGCGGGACGGTCCCGGTGGCCTCCTGCTCCGCCTCGGCGAGCTCGGGGGCGACGGTCTCCGCCTCGGGGGCGGTCTCCACGGGCGCGGCGGTCTCCGCCTCGGCGGTGGTCTGGGGATCGAGGATGTCGGACATGGGTCCTCCTGGGGGGATGCGCGGGCGCACGCCGGAGGACGTCGGTCGCGGGTCGACGTCGTGGGGCGCAGGGGCCAGCTGGGTCAGATGATTCCGTCCACCCGGCAGCCCCCGAGGGCCACGACGTTCGTGGCCCGCACACACATCTGCACAGACATCTGCAGTCCGGCGTGGCACACGCGTCCACGCTCACTCATCACAGGGGAAAGACCGGATCCGGTCTGATCAGTCTACGCCACCGGACTGCGTGGTGGGCTGTGCCCTCGGACACCCCGGCCGCGCACCGGCCGGGGAGATAGGCTCGGCACGTGCCCCAGAACAGCGAAGACCACCCCCTCGCCCGCGGGCTCGGCCGGGCCGCCGGCCGTGCCGCCCAGTCCTTCCGGGAGAGTCAGCGGGCCGACGACGCACGGCTGCGCGCCGAGCGCGCCCGCCTCGCCGCCGAGGACGAGGAGCGCCTGGGACGGCGTCGCGCGGACCGCGAGCGCGACCTGGCCGCGCGGGACGCGGCCGAGTCCGATGCCGGCCTCGTCCACCCGCTCCTGAAGGTCGCGCGCCTCTACTGGCTCGCGGTCACCGTGGTGCTGATCGGCATCGCGGGCGCGTTCCTCTGGAACGGGGCCCGCGCACAGGACAGCGGCGAGCCCGTCATCGATCCGCTCACCGGCATGGAGTCGGTGGGCGTGCTGGGCGGCGCGACGGGGCAGTTCACGATGGGCACCGCCGTCGCCCTGCTGGCCGCGGCGTCCCTGTGGGGCTGGATCGGTCTGCTGCGCCGCCGTCGTTCGGCGATCGGGACCCTGACGTTCATCGCCGTCCTGCTGGCCGCCCCCGCGTTCCTGCGGGCCAACGGCCTGCTGATCATCCTCGCCGTCGTGATGCTCCTGGGCGCCGCGCTCGTCTGGCTGCCGCCCGTGCACTCGCGCCTGCGGCGCTGAGCCCGCGCGTCCCGCCCCCGCCGGCGGGCGGCGGCGCCGCTCAGTCCTCCACGGGACGGGCGGAGGCGACGACGGGCCGGGCCGTGGCGAGGTCGTACTCCATGACCTGACGGCCGCCGATCCACACGCGCAGGGCCCGCTGCATGACATCGAGCGGGTCGCCGGACCAGAGCACCAGGTCGGCGTCCTTGCCCACCTCGAGGGAGCCGATGCGGTCGTCCAGCCCCAGCACGCGCGCGGGATGCAGGGTGATGGCGCGCAGGGCGGTCTCCCGGTCCAGGCCCTCCTTCACCGACAGCGCGGCCTGGTAGACGAGGAAGTCGATGGGCACCACCGGGTGGTCGGTGATGATGCTGATCTCGACGCCGGCCCGCGCCAGACGCCCCGGGTTGCGCATCGAGCGGCCCCGCAGCTCCGGCTTGGACTTGGTGGTGAACAGCGGGCCGATCAGCACCGGCACGCCGCGGGCCGCGAGCTGGCCGGCCAGCGGGTGCGCCTCGGTGCCGTGGTCCAGGACGAGGTCGTAGCCGAACTCGTCGGCCAGGCGCAGGGCGGTGGCGACGTCGTCCGTGCGGTGGCAGTGCTGGCGCCAGGGGATCGTGCGCTCCAGGACGAGGGCGAGGGCGTCGAGGTGGGGATCGCGAGTGAAGGGCTTGTCCTCGCGCTCGGCCTCCGCGCGGCGGGCCATGTAGCCCTGCGCCCGCAGGAACGCCTCGCGGATCACGAGGGCGGTGCCCAGCCGCGTGGACGGGGTGCGGCCCTTCTCCTTGTAGACGTTCTTGGGGTTCTCGCCGAGGGCGGACTTCACGCCCGAGGGGCTGCGCAGCACCATCTCGTCCACGGTGCGTCCGTGGGTGTGCAACGCGACCGCCTGGCCGCCGATCGGGTTGCCCGAGCCGGGGTTCACGTTCACGGTGGTCACCCCGCCGGCCAGGGCGTCCTTCCAGCCCGGCTCGTTCGGGTCGACGGCGTCGATCGCCCGCACCCCGGCCATCACGGGGTCCGTCATCTCGTTGACGTCCGCGGTCGCACCGACCTCGCCCTCGGCGTGCATGCCCAGGTGGACGTGCGCGTCCACGAAGCCGGGCAGCACCCAGCGTCCCTCGCAGTCCACCACCTCGGCGCCGTCGGGCGCCTCGACGTCGGGGCCGATCGCGGTGATCCGGCCGTCCTCGACGAGCAGGGTGCCGTCGAACGGCTCGGCGGCGACGGGGACGACATGGGCGTTGACGAAGGCGGTGAGGGTCATGACCGTCACACTACGCCGCCGGGTGCTCCCCACCCGTGCGCTTTGGGGGCGGACATCGGCCGGTCAGAGGCTGCCCAGAGCCCGTTCCAGGTCCGCCACGAGGTCCTCGGCGTCCTCGATGCCCACCGACAGGCGCAGCAGGTCGTCCGGGACGGCCAGCTCCGTGCCGGCCACGGACGCGTGGGTCATCTCCGCCGGGTAGTTCATCAGCGACTCGATGCCGCCCAGGGACTCGGCGAGCTGGAACAGGCGGGTCGACTCGGCCACGCGGCGGGCCGCCGCGGCACCGCCGGCCAGGCGCAACGAGACCATGCCGCCGAAACCGCGCATCTGGCGCCGCGCGAGCTCATGGCCGGGGTGGCCCGGCAGCCCCGGGTACAGCACCTGGGAGACCTCGGCGCGGCCGGTGAGCCACTCGGCGACGGCCTGGGCGTTGGCCTGGTGGCGGTCCATGCGCACCCCGAGCGTCTTGAGGCCGCGCGTGGTCAGGTACGCGTCCAGGGGCCCGTTCACGGCCCCCGCCGCGAACTGCTGGAACTTCACCTGCTCGGCGAGTGCGGCATCCGGGATCACGAGCGCCCCGCCGATCACGTCCGAATGGCCGCCGATGTACTTCGTGGTGGAGTGCACCACCACGTCCGCGCCGAGGGCGATCGGGGACTGCAGGTACGGCGTCGCGAAGGTGTTGTCCACCACGAGCAGGGCGCCGTGCGCGTGGGCCGCCTCGGCGACCGCGGCGACGTCGGAGATCTTCATCATCGGGTTGGACGGGGTCTCCAGCCACACCATGACCGGCCCCGTGGCGGCGGCGCGCTCGACGGCGGCGGCGACCTGCTCGGCGTCCCCCATGTCCACGACGACGTGCTCCACGCCCCAGGGGGCGAGCACGCGGGAGATGAGGCGGTAGGAGCCGCCGTACACGTCGTTGCCCAGCACGATCGTCATGCCCGGCCGGCCCGCGCCCATGATCAGCGCGGTCTCCGCGGCCAGGCCGGAGGCGAACGTGAGGCCGGTGGCCCGGGGCGCGCCGGACTCGTCGACGCCGGCCTCGAGCGCGGCCAGCTGCTCCTGCAGCGCGTCCCGGGTGGGGTTGGTGCCGCGGCCGTAGTCGTAGCCGCGCCGCAGCTCGCCGACGGCCGTGGGCGCGTACGTGCTCGAGAGGTGGATCGGCGGGACGACGGCGCCGAACACCTCATCCAGGTGCTGGCCCGCGTGCACGGCGCGCGTGCCGAAGCCTCCCCCCCGGGGGTGGGCGGCGGCGTCTTCGGCGCCGGTGTCGGGGGTGGTGGCGTGCGGGTCCTCGTGGACGTTCTGCTCGGTCATCTCAGGAGCCTCCTCGGAGAGATCGGGTCGGGTGGGGCGGGCACGGCCGGCGCGGCCGGCCTCAGGCGGTGACGTGGGCGAGGACGTCGTGCAGGGTGACGACGCCCTGGACGCGGCCGGCCTCGAGCACCAGCAGCACGGGGTCCTGGGCGAGGCGGCGGGCGACGGCGCGCAGCGGGGTGCGCGCCCCCAGGCAGGGCAGCACGGGGCCCATGACGTCGGCCACGGGGGTCTGCGCGGTGGCCCGCCCCTCAGCGAGGGCGTCCGCGAGCGCGGCGGTGGAGACGGTGCCGCGGACCTCGCCGATCCGCAGGTCGTGCCGGGGCTCGAGGATCACGGGCAGGGCGTCGACGCCGTACCGGTTCATGGTCGCGACGGCGTCCGCCACCGAGGTGGTCGGGGCCGCGGTGACGAGGGTGGGCACGGATCCCGGGAACAGGTCGGCCTTCTCGGTCAGCAGCTCCCCCGCCGTCGCGGACCAGCGGTCGGTCTCGGCGGGGGCGCCCGCGCGGGTCGCCGGCTCGGCGTCGGCGTGCTCGAGCACCTCGACGGGCGTTCCGGCCCCGCCGGCGGCCCCCGTGGCGCCGTCGTCGTCCGTCTGCGGGACCGCCGAGCGGGTGCGCCCGCGCGCCCACGCCGGCAGCACGGTCTCGCGGACGTCGTAGTCGAAGCCGCGCTCGTCCATCCACGGGTCGTTGAAGATCTTGGCGAGGTAGCCGCGGCCCGAGTCGGGCAGCACGATCACCATGACGTCCTCCGGGCCGAGCTCGCGGGCGGCGCGCAGGCCGGCCACGACGGCCAGACCGGAGGAGCCGCCCACGAGCAGGCCCTCCTCGGCGGCGAGGCGGCGGGTCATGGCCAGGGCCTCGGCGTCCTCGACGGCGATGACCTCGTCCGGGACCGCGGGGTCGTAGTTGTCCACCCACATGTCCTCGCCGACACCCTCGACGAAGTAGGGCCGGCCGGTGCCGCCGGAGTACACCGAGCCGCTGGGGTCCGCGCCGATCACGCGGACGGGACCGGACGGGCGGTCCGCCGAGACCTCCTTGAGGTAGCGGCCGGTGCCCGTGATGGTGCCGCCCGTGCCGGCGCCCATCACGACGTGGGTGACGCGGCCGGCCGTGTCCTCCCAGATCTCGGGGCCGGTGGTCTCGTAGTGGGAGGCCGGGGCGGCGGGGTTGAAGAACTGGTTGGGCTGATAGGCCCCGGGGATCTCCCGCACGAGGCGGTCGGCGACCCCGTAGTAGGACTCCTCGGACGTCGGGTCCACGGCGGTGGGCGTGACGACGAGCTCGGCGCCGTACGCGCTGAGCACGTCCCGCTTCTCCTGACCCACCTTGTCCGGGGTGACGAACACGGTGCGGTAGCCCTTGAGCTGCGAGACCAGGGCCAGCCCTACGCCCGTGTTGCCCGAGGTGGGCTCCACGACGGTGCCGCCCGGGCCGAGCAGGCCCTCGCGCTCGGCCTCCTCGATCATCTTCAGCGCGATGCGGTCCTTCACGGAGCCACCGGGGTTCAGGTATTCGACCTTCACCAGCACGGTGGCCTCGATGCCCTCCGTCACGGAGTGCAGCTTCACGAGCGGGGTGTGCCCGATCAGCTCGAGGACGTTCTCGGCGTACTGCATGGGCTGCGCAGGGGTGGGCGCGGGGGTCTGTTCAGTCACGCACCCCACGCTACGCCAGGGGCCGGACGCCGAAGGAGGGCCCCGGACACGCGGGGCAACGCCCGGCGTGCGCGCCGTCACGGCCGACGTCGTCCTGTCCGGGCCCGGGTGTACGGTGCGGGCATGATCGCCCCGGACGCCGAGCGCCGCGTACGCGTGCCCGTCCCCGTGGACGTCGCGCTCACCCTGCGTCCCCTGCAGCGCGGCGCGGCCGACCCCACGGTCCGCGCCACACCGCAGGGCGTCTGGCTCACCCTGCGCTCCCCCGCCCCGGACGCGGCGTCGGGCGGGCCGGGCCGGCCGACGTCCTTGCTGGTCTCCGGCGCCCGGGAGGCCGCAGGGGGCGGCACCGCGGTGACGGCCCGCGCGTGGGGCGCGGGCGCGCGCACCGCCGTCGCCGACGTGGAGCGTCTGCTCGGCCTGCACGACGACGGCTGGGCCGCCTTCGACGCCCTGCTGCGGCCGGACTCCGGCGCGCCCGCGCTGCCGCGGCACGTGCGCGAGGCGCGGTGGACGCGGGCCGGGCTGCGGCTGCCGGCGGCGGGCGCGCTGTCCCGGCAGCTGCTCACCGCCGTGCTCGAGCAGAAGGTCACCCACGACCAGGCGCGGCACGGCTGGCGCACCCTCGTGCGGCTGGCCGCCCGGATCGACGACGACGGGCCCGCCCCCGGCCCGGTGCCGCCGGGGATGCTGCCGCCGCCGACCCCGGCCGCCGTCCTGCGGATCCCCTCGTGGGACTGGCATGCGCGGGCCTGGGTGCAGCCCTCCCAGTCACGGACCATGCTGGAGGTCGCCCGGCGGGCCGCGAGCATCGACCGGCTCGGCGACGCGGTCGCCCCCGGGGACACGGCCGGGGTGGCCGCGCTGGCCCGGCGCCTGGAATCGGTGCCCGGGATCGGGCCGTGGACCACGGCCGAGGCGCTGCAGCGCAGCCACGGGGCGGCGGACCTCGTCTCCGTGGGCGACTACCACCTGGCGCAGTACGTGGGGCAGGTCCTCACGGGACGCCGGACCGACGACGCCGGGATGCTCCGCCTGCTCGCGCCGTGGGCCGGGCACCGGCAGCGGGTGGTGCGGATGATCGGGCTCTCCGGAGAGCGCAAGCAGGGGTTCGGACCCAAGCTCGCCCCGGCCGACCACCGCGCCCACTGACGCGACGCCGGATCGGCCGGGGCCGTGCCGGCGCGTCCGCGCGGCCCCTCCACTCCTGCACAGGCCACTGCTCCCGGCGCGTCCTCCCCAGCCCCGGCCGGGCCCGACCGGCCGACCGCCCCGGGTTCCTAGCGTGGGCGATGCCGCCCCGGCCGGTGCGGCGCCGCCGGGACCCTGATGAGTCCCCACCCGGGAGGAGACCGCCATGACCACCGCCTTCGAGCCCCGCCCGCACGCCGCCGCCGCCCCGCGCGAGCCCGACCCGCACGGCCCCGGCACGGCCGGCTCCCTGCGTCCGGGCGCGCGCGGCTCCGTGCTCATCGTGACCCGCCATCCCGACCCGGACGAGGCCATGCGGCACGCGATGGCCTGGATCACCGCCTTCGAGGAGGACTGCGGCCTCGTGCTGGACACGGACGAGACCGCGCTCTACGCCGTCGGACGGGCCGGTGACCTGGGCGAGGCCCTGCGCCGCGGCCCCCTGGTCCACGAGGACGGCAGCCCCGCCGACACCTCCGCGTTCGTGGACGCGGTGCTCACGGACGGCACGTGGCGCCTGCGCGACGCCGACCCGCGGGCGTGGTCGACCACGTACCGTGCCGCCATCCTGGGCGCCGCCCCCGAGGCGGTCTGCACCATCTGGGACGTGTTCCCGCTGCCCGCCGCCTGAGGGTGACGGCCGCCGTCAGCCCACGCTCTGGGCCTGGGCCTGGGCCTGGGCCTGGGCCTGGGCCTGGGCCTGGGCCTGGACGACCTTCGCGCCCTCCTCGCGCAGCTCGACCTTGCGGACCTTGCCGGAGACGGTCATGGGGAAGGCGTCGAGCACGCGGACGTGGGCCGGGATCTTGAAGTGCGCGATCCGGCCCGCGGCGAACTCGCGGACGGCGTCCACCGTGAGCGGCTCGACGCCGTCCTTCATGATCACGCAGGCCATGAGCTGCTCGCCGTACTTCTCATCCGGCACGCCCACCACCTGGACGTCCTGGATGTCCGGGTGGGTGTAGAGGAACTCCTCCACCTCGCGCGGGGAGATGTTCTCGCCGCCGCGGATCACGAGGTCCTTGATGCGGCCCTCGATGCGCACGGAGCCGTCCTCGTCCATGGAGGCGAGGTCGCCGGAGTGCATCCAGCCGTCGGCGTCCAGCACCTCGGCGGTCTTCTCGGGGGCGTCCCAGTAGCCGAGCATCACGGAGTAGCCGCGAGTGCACAGCTCGCCCGTGGCCCCGCGCGGGACGACGTCACCGGTGGCGGGGTCCACGATCTTCGTCTCCACGTGGGGCATGGTCCGGCCGACGGTCTGGGTGCGCACCTCCAGGGAGTCGTCGCGGCGGGTCATGGTGGACACGGGCGCGGTCTCCGTCATGCCGTAGCAGATGGCGACCTCGGACATGTGGAACCGGTCGATGACCTTCTTCATCACCTCGACGGGGCACGTGGAGCCGGCCATCACGCCGGTGCGCAGCGTGGACAGGTCCAACGCGTCCGCCTCAGGCCGGGCGAGCATGGCGATGAACATCGCCGGCACGCCGTACAGGCTCGTCGCACCGGTGGCGGCCACAGCCCGCAGCGCCGAGACCGGCTCGAAGCTGCGCGCCGGGATGACGGCGAGCGAGCCGTGGGAGACGGTGGCGATCACGCCGATCACCATGCCGAAGCAGTGGAAGAACGGCACTGGGATCACCACGGTGTCCTCCTCCGTGTAGCCCAGAAGCTCGCCGATGTGGAAGCCGTTGTTCAGCACGTTGCGATGCGTCAGCGTGACGCCCTTGGGGAAGCCGGTGGTGCCCGAGGTGTACTGCAGGTTCACGGGGTCCGCCGGCCCGGTGGCGGCCTCGCGCACGGCCAGGTCCTCGTCCGAGACCCGCGCGGCCTCGGCCAGGAAGTCGGCCCACGTGCCCTCGGCCACGGGATCGGCGGCGTGTCGGCCGGCCACGTCGCCGGCCTGCACGTGCGCGTAGGCGTCCTCGCCGCTCCCGGCCGGCAGCATGATCAGCTGCCGCAGGTGCGGCGCCGACTCACGGGCCACGGCGCGTGCGGTGGCGGGCGGGTCCATGCGTGCGTCCGCGCAGGCCACCACCAGCCCGCGCATGTCGCACTGCTCGACCACGTAGGTCAGCTCGTGGGCGCGGTACGCCGGGTTGAGGTTCACGAGGATGACGCCGGCACGCGCCGCGCCGTAGAGCAGCGAGACCCACTCGGCGACGTTGGGGCTCCACATGCCGATCCGGTCCCCCGCCTCGTAGCCCGCGGCCATGAGCGCCTTGGCCACCGTCACGGACTCCTCACGCAGCTGCCCGTAGGTCCAGGTGCGGCCGGTGGCCGGGTCCCCGTCCGGTCCACACTCCAGGAGCGCGGCGCGGTCGGCGAACCGGCGGGCGGTGTCGTCGAGGTTCTGGGCCAGGGTCTGCTCGAGCAGCTCGACGTCGGTCGGTCCCTGGGTGAAGGACTCGGGGGCGGTGGACTCGGTCATCGGGCGCTCCTCGCGGATGGTCGGGCGACGCCGCACGGCGTCACGATGCAGGGCCGTGCCGCCACCGGACCGCACAGGGCATCGGGTGTGACACGGACCACAGGCAGGCTACGTCGCCTGGCGGGAGGCCGCCACCTCCCGGGGCGGGGACACGGGGGGTGCCACGGCCCCGGACGGCAGAAGACCCCGGGACCGTGTGGTCCCGGGGTCTTCGTTCCGGTGGCAGATACTGGATTCGAACCAGTGAAGGCAATGCCAGCTGATTTACAGTCAGCCCCCTTTGGCCGCTCGGGAAATCTGCCGTGCCACCCGGCGGCTGCCGGGCGTCTCGAGGACGACCGCACCGGCCGGGCGAGAGTCGACTGTACAGCATCCCCGCGCCACGCCGCCAATCGGCCCGGGACCGCGTCCGCCGTCCCCGGTAGGCTGGCCCGCAGAGCGCCCGGCGCGGCCCCGCAGTGGCCGTCGTCGACGGGCGCACCCCGTCCGCAGACCCTGAAGGAGAGCACCCGTGGCCAGCGATTCCACGTTCGACGTCGTCAGCAAGGTGGACAGCCAGGAGGTGTCCAACGCCCTGAACCAGGCGCAGAAGGAGATCGCCCAGCGCTACGACTTCAAGGGCGTCGGCGCCGAGATCGACTTCTCCGGCGAGAAGATCCTCATGAGGGCCTCCTCCGAGGAGCGCGTCAAGGCCGTCAAGGACGTGTTCGAGTCCAAGCTCGTCAAGCGCGGCATCTCCCTCAAGTCCCTCGACGCCGGCGCCCCGTTCGCTTCCGGCAAGGAGTACCGCATCGAGGCGACCATGAAGGAGGGCATCGACCAGCCCACCGCGAAGAAGATCACCAAGCTGATCCGCGATGAGGGCCCCAAGTCCGTCAAGGCCCAGATCCAGGGGGACGAGCTGCGCGTGTCCTCCAAGTCCCGCGACGACCTGCAGTCGGTCATCGCGATGCTCAAGGACTTCGAGGACGCGGACCTGCAGTTCGTGAACTTCCGCTGATCCGCACGCCGCCTCCCCTCCGATCCCACCAGGAGTCCCCATGCTGTACCTGATCGACCCTCGCGGGGCCGTGTGGTCCGCCGACACCACGATCGGCCGGGCGCGGGCCCGGGCCCGCGTGGACGGCCGCCCGGTCGACGACCTGAAGTTCGCCAAGGCCGCCATGCTCCTGACCTTCGACGACCATGTGGACCTCGCGCTGCGTCACGGCGTCGCCGCCCCGCGGGGCCTCCTCCTCGACCACGGGTTCGTGGCCCAGGTGCTCGCCCCCGCGAACCTGAAGGCCCAGCGCGCCAACCAGGACGCGATCGCCGAGCAGCTCGCGGTGGTGGAACGTCGCACGGAGGACGTCGGATCGCTGCGCTCCCACCGGCACGCGGCCGCCTACGAGGGCGCGGACCAGAGTCTGGAGCGCCGCATCAAGAAGGCGGAGGAGGCGGCCCGCGAGACGCTCCAGGCGGCCCCGGACGAGGACCTCGTCCGCCACTGGACGCGCCTGGGTGGCGCGGTCCCGGCCACGCTCCAGGCCGGCCGCGACCGCTGACTCGCCGGCCGCCGTCGTCGTGGTGGCTCCCGCGGAGGGCGGCTCAGGCCGCCGCGAGCCAGACGTTTCGGCGGTCTCGCGGCCCGATCTGCAGCAGAATCATCTGGCTCACGGGCAGAAACGTCGGGCTCGGCGCTCCCTGGTGATCCCCGGCGCTCGCTGGCTCGCAGCCTCCCGCCTCGCCACCGCCACGGAACCCCGCGCCTGCTCAGGGCGTGGGGTTCCGGGCGTCGTAGCGCAGGAAGCCGGGCTGCCACCGCATCAGCGCGCTCACGCCGAGCATGCACAGCACACCGCCGGCCAGCAGGGTCGGCCCCTCCCCCAGGACCACGGACGCACCGCCGGTGATCAGCTCGCCCAGGCGCGGCCCGCCCGCCACCACGACGACGAACACGCCCTGCAGCCGGCCGCGCAGGTGGTCCGGGGTCGCGGACTGCAGGATCGAGCCGCGGAAGACGCCGGAGAGCGAGTCCGCGGCCCCGCCCACCGCCATGCACAGCGCGGCGAGGGCGAACGCGAGCGTGAGGCGGGGATCGCCGTCGGGCAGCGACTGTGCCCACCAGACCACGCCGCCGAACGCGGCCACCGCCCCGCCCCACACGAGGATCGAGACGTACACGCCCCAGCCCTGCGCATGCAGGCGGGTGAACGGAGCGGAGAACAGCCCCGCGAGGAACGCGCCCGCCGCCATCGCGGCCAGCAGCACCCCGACGGCGGCCTCACCCCCGCCGAGCACCACGGCGCCGATGGCGGGCAGCAGGGCGCGCGGGAACGCCGTCGTCATGGCCACGATGTCCGCCAGGAAGGTCATCCGCAGGTTCGGTCGCGAGCCGAGGAAGCGCAGGCCCTCGACCACCGAGGCCAGGCCCCCGCGCGTGCCCGAGGCGGCCGCGGCCTCGGCCTGCTGCGGCGGCAGGGACGGCAGCCGCCACACGGCGTACAGGGCGGCCAGGAAGGTGACGACGTCGATCGAGTAGGTCCACGCGTAGCCGACCGCCGCCACGAGCACGCCGCCCAGCACGGGGCCGACCATGAGGGCCACGGAGAACGTCATCATGTTCAGCGCGTTCGCCGCCGGCACGAGCGGCAGGCCCACGAGCGCGGGGATGATCGCGCCGCGGGTGGGCTGGTTGATGCCGGACGCGCCGGAGTGCAGGGCCACGAGGGCGTACAGCACCGGCACCGACTCGAGCCCGGCCCAGGCCTGCGCGGCGATGCCGACCGTGGTCAGCCACATGACGGCCGAGGAGGTCAGCGCGACGCGGCGGCGGTCGTGCCGGTCCGCGATCGCGCCGCCGTACAGGCCCGCGACCACGAGCGGCACGAGCGCGGCGAGGCCGAGCAGGCCCACCGCGAACGAGGAGCCGGTCAGGGCGAACACCTCGAGGGACACCGCCACGAGCGTGAGCTGCGTGCCCACGTACGCGAGCGTGTTGCCGAGCCACAGCCGCCGGTAGGCGGGTGAGACCCGCAGCGGGGTGATGTCGAGGAGGAGGCGGGCCACCCCGGAAGCCTAGCGCCGGGGCGGCCAGGGCCCGCCCCGGATCAGGCGGTCGGGACGGAGGCCCCGTCGCGGGAGATGCGGGTCATCTCCTCCCGGTCCACGACCTTCACCCGCTCCCGCGCCACCGGCCCGGCCTCCGTCGCCTGCGCACCCAAGGACTTCTCATGCTCATCCAGAGCATGCCAACCAGCCCACGTGGTGTACGGGACCTCACGGGACTCGAGCAGCTCGATCACGGACTCCTCCGACGGCTCCTGGGCCGTCCACAGCCCCGGCTCGTCCTCGATCAGATGCTTGATCGTCTCCAGGGAGTCACCCTTGGTGTGCCCGATCAACCCCACCGGGCCCCGCTTGATCCACCCCGAGGCGTACAGGCCCGGCACGGGGGCACCGTCCGCGTCGAGCACCCGGCCTTCCGCGTTCGGGATCACCCCGCGCACCTCATCGAACTCCACCCCCTCCACGGGCGAACCGAAGTAGCCCACCGCCCGGTAGATCGCCTGCACCGGGTAGTCCACGGTCTCGTCCGTCGGGCGGACCCCACCGGAACCGTCCAGCTCCATTCGGCGCATCCGCAGGCCGTCCACCCGGCCGTCGCCGTCCTCGTCCAGGAACTCCTCGGGGGCCTGCAGGAAATGCAGGTGCAGCCGACGCGAGGCGCTCTGCTGACGGTCCTCCTGCTCCATGAGCCAGTTCGTCAACGTGCCCACCATGGTGCGGACCTGGTTGTTCTCCTCGATCGCCTTCTCCGAGGCCGCATCGAAGTCGAAGTCCTCCTCGTACAGCACGATGTCCACATCCCGGGAGTGCGCCAGCTCCCGCAGCTCCAGCGGGGTGAACTTCACCTGCGCCGGCCCGCGCCGACCGAACACGTGCACGTCCGTGACCGGGGAGGCGGCCAGGTCCCGGTACACGTTGTCCGGGATCTCGGTGGGCAGCAGGTCCTCGGCATGCTTGGACAGGATCCGGGCCACATCCAGGGCCACGTTCCCGTTGCCGATCACCGCCACCTGCGTGGCCTCCAACGGCCAGTGCCGCGGCACATCCGGGTGCCCGTCATACCAGGACGCGAAGTCGGCGCCACCGAACGAGCCGGCCAACTCCACCCCGGGAACGTCCAGGGCCGCGTCCCGCACGGCACCGGTGGAGAACACGATCGCGTCGTAATGCCGACGCAGATCCGCCAGGCTCAGGTCCGTGCCGTAGTCCACGTTCCCGAGGAAACGGATGTCCCCGCGGTCCATGACCTTGTGCAGGGCGGTGACGATGCCCTTGATGCGCGGGTGGTCCGGGGCCACCCCGTAGCGGATGAGGCCGAACGGGGCCGGGTACCGGTCGAACAGGTCGATGCTGACACGGAAGTCCCGTTCCTCCTTGGTCAGGATGTCCGCCGTGTACACCCCGGCGGGTCCGGCACCGATGATGGCGATGCGCAACGGGCGGTCAGGGCGAACGGTCACGGTGGGTGGGTCCTTTTCGACGACGGCGGGGCACGCCGGCGGAGCGCGGGGCAAGGCCCGGCACCGGCGCGCGGGATCGACCCCCCAGTCTACCGCCGTGACCGGGAGGAACCTGGGTGAGAGTGCTCACCCGGACCGTACAGTGGTCCGCGTGAGCCCCTCCTCCCCCGCTGTCCGGCCCGGCGTGACCCCCGACGGCGCCGCCCCCGACACCGGCGCCCTGCCCACCGTCTCCCCCGCCCCGGCCGATGACCCGCGTGGGCTGGCCCTCGGCTTCACCGCCTACTTCGTGTGGGGCCTGCTGCCGCTCTACATGGCGGTGCTCGCGCCCGCCGGGGCCCTGGAGATCGTGGTGGTGCGCATCGGCTTCGCCCTGATCTTCTGCCTGCTGCTGCTGACCGTGATGCGCCGCCTGCGCGAGCTGGGGACGGCGCTGGCCACGCCCGGCCGCTGGGGCACCACGGGTCTGGCCGCCGGGATCATCGCGGTGAACTGGCTGCTGTACGCGGTCTCGGTCACCACGGGCAACGTGCTCCAGGCGTCGCTGGGCTACTTCATGAACCCGCTGGTGAATGTCCTGCTCGGCGTGCTCTTCCTCGGGGAGCGGCTGCGGCGGGGCCAGTGGGTGGCCGTCGGGATCGCGGTGGCCGCCGTCGTCGTGATGTCCGCGGCGATGGGGCAGGTGCCGTGGATCGCGCTCGGGCTGGCCACCTCGTTCGGGCTCTACGGCTTCGTGAAGAAGCGCTTCCCCTCCCCCGTGCACGCGGTGACCGCGATGACCGCCGAGACCGTGGTGCTGATCCCCGTGTTCGTGGTGGGCAGCGTGCTGCTGGCGCAGGCCGGGCTGCTCACCACCGTCACCGAGGGGCCCGGCCACTTCTGGCTCATGGCCGGGCTCGGCGTGCTCACCGCCGTTCCGCTCATCCTGTTCTCGGCGGCGGCCCGCTCCCTGACGCTGACCACGCTCGGGATGCTGCAGTACACGGCGCCCATCCTGCAGTTCCTCGTGGCGGTCACGGTCCTCGGCGAGCAGATGCCCGCGGCCCGCTGGGCGGGCTTCGGGCTCATCTGGCTCTCGCTGGCGGTCTTCACCCTCGACCAGCTGAACGCCTCCCGCCTGCAGCGTCGGGCGGTCCGGGCCGGGCAGGGCGCGCACGCCTAGACTGACGACATGCCCGCCAAGCCCCCCGCCCCCGTGTACCTCCCGGCCTTCCAGCGGCTCGTCCCGGACCTGCTGGGCGACGCCTGGGCCGAGGACGACGGCCTCTCCCCGGCCGACGTCGACGCCCGACTGGCCCAGTCCCCCGCGGCGGAGCAGCTCGGTGCCGGGCTCATGATCCCGGCCGCCCTGCGCGAGTTCTACCTCGCCCTGGGCAACTGCGGCGACCTCATGGAGACGGACCACTACGTGTGGGACCCCGAAGACCTCGAGGTGCGGGACGGCTTCCTCATGTTCCTGGAGGACGCGGACGAGACGGTCGTGTGGGGCCTGCCGGTGGACAACCTGGCGTTGCCGGACCCGCTGGTGTGGCGGCGCTCCGCCGGCGCCGACGCGCCCGAGGGCGAGTGGCAGGACGAGGGCGGCACCTTCAGCGAGTTCCTGACGGACCTGCTCGCGTGGACCTTCGAAGACCCCGAGGACGACGGCGAGGGGCTGGACCGGTGACCACGCCCGCCCCGGTCTCCCACGCCCCGGACGACTACGTCTGCCCGTTCTGCGGGCTCGTGGCCGGCGACGTCTCCGACCCGGGCAACCGGTGCGAGCTCGGGGACACCGTCTACCAGGACGAGGACCTGCTCGTGCTGATCGCCGTGGACGGGTTCGGCGACCACGAGGGCCACGCCATGGTCTGCCCGGCCGAGCACTACGAGAACCTCTACGACCTGCCCCCGCGCGCGCTGCAGCGCATCGCCCTGATGGCCCAGCAGGTGGCGCTGGCCATGAAGCGCGCGTGGGCCCCGGACGGGGTCTCCACGCGCCAGCACAACGAGCCCGCCGGCAACCAGCACGTGTGGCACTACCACCTGCACGTGTTCCCCCGCTTCGAGGGGGACATGCTCTACCGGCAGCTGCGCCACCCGGTGGCCCCGGAGGTCCGCGCCCGCAAGGCGCGGGAGCTCGCGGCCGCGCTGGACCCCGCCCCGACCCGCCTGGACTGAGCGGCCGCCCCGGATCGAGGCGGCGACGCCTCCGACCGCGGCGTCAGGCCGAGCGCCCGACCACGTAGTCGGCGAACGCCTCGAGCGCCGCCTTCACGGCGGAGTCCGGCAACGGGGTGAGCGCCTGCTTCGCCTGTTCCGCCCAGTCACGGGTGATCGCCCACGCCTCGTCGATGGCGGGGTGGCCCGTGAGCGCGGCGACGGCGGCGGCCAGCTGCTCGTCCGAGTCGAGCGGCCCGTCCACGAGCGCGCGCACCCGGTGGGCGTCCTCGGCCTCCGGCCCCTCGCCCTGCGCGGCGCGGGCCAGCAGCAGCGTGGTCAGGGTGGGCACGCGCTCGCGCAGGTCCGTGCCGGGGACCTTGCCGATCCGCTCGGCGTCGCCGGTGAGGTCGATCAGGTCGTCGGCGAGCTGGAAGGCCAGGCCCACCTTCTCGCCGTAGGCGCGCATCACCTGGACGGCGGCCTCGTCGGCTCCGCCCAGCAGCGCGCCGAGCATGCCGGCCGCGGCGATCAGCGAGCCGGTCTTGCCGGAGAGCACCGCGTAGTAGTGCTCGATCGGGTCCGCACCCTCGGCCGGGCCGCGGGTCTCCCACAGCTGGCCCTGCACGAGGCGTTCGAAGGTGTCCGCCTGGATCTGCACGGGCCGCGGGCCGAGCTCGGCCATGAGCTGGGAGGCGCGGGCGAAGATCAGGTCGCCGGCCAGGATCGCCGCCGAGTTGCCCCACAGCCGGTGGGCGGCGGGGGCGCCGCGGCGCACGGGGGCCTCGTCCATCACGTCGTCGTGGTACAGCGTGGCCAGGTGCGTCAGCTCCATCACGACGGCGGCCTGGCGGGCGGGCGCGTCCACGTCGGCGACCTCGCCGGAGGCCAGGGCGGGGTCGCCCAGGAGGGAGGCGAGCACCGTCAGGACCGGACGGACCCGCTTGCCGCCGGCGGCCAGCAGGTGGTGGGCGGCGGTGTCGGAGAAGAGGTCGTCGAAGCCGAGGGCGCTGTCCAGCTGCTCCTCGACCTGCTCGAGCGCGGTCAGCACGACCTCCAGGACACGGCCGTGCTCGGCGAGGGGTTCGAAGCCGGAGGGCAGGGCGAAGCCGGGGTCTGCGGTGGTCACCGGGCAAGCCTACCCAACGGCGCGCCGCCCGCGGTCGTCAGCGCGGGGGTGAGCGCCTCGAGCACGCGGACGGCCCGGTCGACGGCGTCGCCGCCCCGCGCGTCCACCGTGTTGCCCATGACCTTCACCGCGGCCCGCAGCAGCGGGGGTGCGGCCATCCCGGCGCCCAGTGCCGCCTTCATCACGCGCGGATCGCCGATCAGGCGGGCGAACCGGGCGCCGAGGGCGAAGTGTCGGCCCCACAGGTGCTGGGTGATCACCGGGTAACGGGACAGGATCGCGTCCGCGGCGCCGTCGGTCCCGGCCGCGTGCGCCTGCACCGCCAGGTCCGCGGCCAGGCGGGCCGCCTCCATCGCGAACCCGATGCCCTCGCCGTTGAACGGGGAGACCATGCCGGCCGCGTCGCCCACCAGGAGCATGCCCGGCACGTGCTGGGGGGTGCGGTTGAACGCCATCGGCAGGGCGGCGCCGAGGATCCGCGAGGTGCGCGTCTGCTCGGCGATCCCCCAGTCCGCGGTGAGCGCCCCGGTCCAGGACTTCAGCAGCCCGCGGTAGTCCAGCTTCCCGAACTGCGGGGAGGTGTCCAGGATGCCCAGGCCCACGTTCACGGTGCCGTCCGCGAGCGGGAACAGCCAGCCGTAGCCGGGCAGCGGGTTGCCCTCGGCATCCGGCAGGCGCAGCCAGGACTCCATCCACTCCCCGCGGTCGCCGGGCGGGGCGGGGATCGCCCCGTCGACGGCGGCGCCGGCGGTGTAGTAGGCCCGCACGGCCACGCCCATGGGCCGGTCCTCGCGGCGGTGCAGGCCCGCGGAGACGGCGGCACGGGCGGAGACGCCGTCGCACGCGAGCACGATCGGCGCGGTGAAGCGGGCGGTCTCCCCGGTCTTGCGGCCGTTCGGCGCGATCAGCTCCGCGTCCAGCCCGACCACGCGTCCGGCCTCGTCCCGCACGACGCCGGTGACGGCGTGCCGCTCGCGGACCTCGGCGCCGCGGGTGCGCGCCAGGTCCGCCAGGAGGGCGTCGAAATCGCGGCGGGTGCGCGTGAGCGCGTAGTCCGGCCAGGTCTGGGTGGGCGCCCACGGCACGTCCACGCTGCGCTCGCCCGCGCGCAGCCGCAGGCCGCGGATGACGCGCCAGCCGCCGTCGTCGCCGGGCTCGCCCCGGTGGGGCACGCCGAGCAGCTGCAGCTCCCGGACCGCCTGCGGGGTCAGGCCGTCGCCGCAGACCTTCTCACGCGGGTGCGCGGTCTTCTCGAGCACCACCACGTCCAGCCCCGCCGCGGCGAGGTGGGCGGCGGCGGTGGCGCCGGCGGGGCCGCAGCCGGAGATCAGCACGTCGGCACGGCGCACGACGGCGGGGGTCGAGTCGGGCGCGGGCGACGTCGGCGTGTCGGTCACTGGGGGGCCTCCTCGGCGGCGAGCTCGGCGGTGGGCGGGGCGGGGGCCGGGCCGGCGTCCGGCGCGGGGTCCGGGACGGGGCACGCCGGCGGGAACGTGGCGCGCACCGCCGCGGCCAGGGCGGCGGCGACGCGCGGGCGGTCGGCGCGGTCGCAGCGGATCTCGAGCAGGCGCCGGCCCCGTACCGGGTCGGCGAGGGCTCGGACGAGGTCGACGCGGTCGGTGACCCGCGTGTGCGGGACGCCGTACGCGGCGGCCAGGGCGGCCAGGTCCACGCCGTGCGGGGTGCCGAAGAGCCGTTCGACGGGGTCCGCCATGCCGGGCGCCTCGGCCACGGCCCCGTGTTCGAGGCTCGCGAAGATCGCCCCGCCGTCGTCGTTGACGACCACGAGGTCGAGGTCCGGCTCGGTCTCGGTGGGGCCCACGAGCAGGCCGCCCGCCTCGTGCAGGGCGGTGAGGTCGCCGAGCAGGGCCACGGTCCGCCGTCCGCGCGCCAGTGCGACGCCCGCGGCCGTGGAGACGGTCCCGTCGATCCCGGCGAGCCCGCGGTTGGCGTACACCTCCGCGTCCGGCGCCGAGGGGGGCCGCCAGGTCAGGTCCACGTCCCGGATCACCGAGGACGAGCCCAGCACGAGCGGGCCCCGGACCATGGCGGCGCTCACGTGCGCCACCGTCTGCGGGCTGAGCCGGTCGCCGGCGTCGGTGGTGACGAGCACGTCCTCCACGGCGGCCTGGGCGCGCATCGAGGCGTGCTGCCACGCGGCGAGCCAGCCGGGCTCGCCCTGCCCGGCGAAGGCGGCGAGCTCCTCGAGGGTCTCCACGGGCGTCTCCCGGCGCCGGCCCGGCTCGAACCACGGTGCGGGCTCGGGGGCGTGCAGGGCCGTGGCGACGTCGGGGCGGGCCAGCAGGGCGTTGACCGTCCGGGTGAGCGTGGGCCGGCCGAACAGCACGACCCGTTCGATGCGGGCGGCCAGAGGGTGTGCGTCCGCGTCGCGCCCGCCGGCCGCGCCCAGCAGGAGCGGATAGGCGGCGATGGCGTTGGCGGAGAACCGCGCGTTCGAGGACGGCTCGGCCAGCAGGGGCAGGCCCAGGGACAGCGCGAAGGCGGCGGCCGCGGGGCCGGCGCCGTGACAGGCCAGCACGACGGTGCGCCGCTGGTCCAGGCGGGCGACGTCCAGCTCGGGCAGACCCGAGAGCACCGCCCCGGGTGCCCGGTAGGCCGACGCGGCGGCGGGGGCCGGACTCGCGCCGGACGGGGCGACGGCCGGAACAGGGGCGTGCGGCACCGCGGCGGCGGCGCCCATGGCGGCCGCCTCCTCAGGGCTCGGCACGAGCGGATCGCGGAAGTGCAGGTTCAAATGGACGGGTCCGGCCGGGGCCTCTGCCATCGTCACCGGACCGGGCCCGCCGTCGTCGGGACCGGTCTCGGCGACGACCCCCTCGGCCGCCAGCAGGGCCCGGCGCACGGTGGCCCGCACGTGGCGCAGATGCTGCTCGGCGTCCACGCCGTCGGCCCCCTCGCAGCCGAGGGAGGCGGCATGGCGGACGTGCGTGCCGAACACATCCCTCTGGCCCGTGGTCTGGTTTGCGCCGGTGCCGTGCAGCTCGGGCGGACGATCCGCGGTCAGCGCGATCACGCGCGTGCCGGCGTGGAAGGACTCCATCAGGGCGGGCAGCAGGTTCCCGACGGCGGTGCCCGACGTGGTCAGCACGCCCACCGGGCGCCCCGAGGCCAGCGAGAGCCCGTGGGCGAGGAAGCCGGCCGAGCGCTCGTCCACCCGCACGTGCAGGCGGACCTCGCCGGCGCGCTCGAGGGCCGCGAGCGCGTAGGCCAGCGGGGCGGAGCGGGAGCCGGGGCAGACCACCGCGTCCCGCATGCCGGCGTCGATCAGGGCGGTGGCGACGGCGCGCGCCACGGAGAGGGAGTCGACGGAGGTCATGGTGGCCACCAGTCTAGGCCCGGGCGCGGACGGGCCCCGGACGCGGCGAGGCCGCCACGGTGACGCGGTGGCGCCGGCCGTGACGGCCTCGTCGAGGGTCCTCGCGGAGGCGGGGGTCAGCCCTTCGGGCCCTTGCCGTTGCCCTTGCCGTTGTTGCCCTTGCCCTTGTTGCCCTTCTCCTTGCCGGCGCCCTTGCCGATGCCGTTGTTCCCGGTGGCGTTGAACACCTGGACGACGCTCGGACGCGGGGCCGCGACCTTGTCGCCCACCTGGACCGGGCCGGTCGGGCTCAGGAAGTCCGGGAAGTAGGAGGTGTGCGCGCCCCAGGTGCCGTCCTCGCCCGGGTGCTGGACGTTGACGAACACGGAGTTGTCGCGGTCGTGGATCACGGGGCCGCAGGTCTCGGCGTCGCGGGGGACAGCGAGGAACTGCTGGACGCGGCCGCGCTCGGCGCCGTCGAGGGTGACCTTGTGCAGCGCGTCGGCGTAGCCGATGGTGCCGGGCTGGCCGTCGGTGGAGATCCAGAGGTTGCCCTCGGAGTCGAACGCCAGGTTGTCCGGGCAGGAGATCGGGGAGACCTTCTCCTTCGGGTAGCCGGCGAAGTAGGCCGAGGAGGAGACCGCCGGGTCGCCGGCGAGCAGCAGGATGACCCAGGTGAAGGTGGTGGAGGTGTGATCCCCGCCCCGCTCGGTGATCTCGATGACGTGGCCGTCGCGGTTGCCGATGACCGGGTTGGCCTCGTCCACGGCGGTGCGCTTGGTGTTGTTGGTCAGGGCCGCGTAGACCTTGCCGGTGACCGGGTTGGTCTCGACGTCCTCCGGACGGTCCATCTTGGTGGCGCCCATCTTGTCTGCCGCGAGGCGGGTGTAGACGAGGACCTCGGCCAGGGACATGCCCGGGACGAAGGACGTCTTCTCGTCGGCCAGGGCGATCCACTCGCCGGAGCCGTCGAAGGCCCCGTCCGAGGGCAGGGTGCCCCTGCCGTCGATCTGGGCGGCCGGGGAGTCGCCGGAGAACTTGGCCACGTAGAGGGTGCCCTTGTCCATCAGGCGCATGTTGTGCTTCTTGTCGCCCTCGCGGACCTTCTCGGCCGAGACGAACTTGTACAGGTAGTCGTGGCGCTCGTCGTCGCCGGAGTAGACCACGGCGTGGCCGGACGGGGAGATCACGGCGGTGCCGGCCTCGTGCTTGAAGCGGCCCAGGAGGGTGTGCTTCACGGGCGTGGAGGTGGGGTCCTCGGGGTCGATCTCGACGACCCAGCCGAAGCGGTTGGCCTCGTTCTCGTAGCCGGGCTTGGTCAGGTCGAAGCGGTCGTGGACCTTCTCCCAGCCACGGCGGGTGGCGGAGGCGGAGATGCCGTAGCGCTTCTCCTCGGCGGTGCCGCGACCCTTGAAGTACTGGTTGAAGTTCTCCTCGCCGGAGAGCACGGTGCCCCACGGGGTGGTGCCGCCGGCGCAGTTGTTCAGGGTGCCCAGCACGCGGGTGCCGGTCGGGTCCTCGACGGTCTTGAGCAGCGCGTGGCCGGCGGCCGGGCCGCGGACCTCGAACTCGGTGGTGCCGGTGATGCGGCGGTTGCGGCGGCCGCCGCGGACGTACTCCCACTGGGCGCCGCGCTTGGCGCGCTTGAGGTCCACGATGGACAGGCCGTGGGCCTGGAGGCCGACGTTGACGACGTCCTCGAAGTTCGAGGCGACGTACTCCGGGGAGAACATGATGTTCTCGTTGGTGTACTCGTGGTTGGAGACGAGGTAGCCGGAGCGGTCGTTGCCGCCGTCGGTGATGATGTTCAGGTAGTCGTTGTTGTAGCCGAACTGGGCGGCCTGCGACGCACCGGTCTGGTGCTCGATGTCGAACTCCGGGGAGTCGGCGAACAGCGGGTCGCCCCAGCGGATCACGGTGCCCCAGTCGTAGCCCTCCGGCACGGTCATGGTGTCCACGGTGCGGGTCACCGGGGCGATGGGCTCGAAGGGGAGCTTGCCGCCGCCGGTCGGGCGCCGGCCGTTGTCCGCGAGCGCCTCGGGGGCCTGGGCCACCTGGGAGCCGATGACGACGGCGGCGGCGAGACCGGTGCCGCCGACCAGGGCGGAGCGGCGCGAGATGGCGGTCTCCGCGATCTGCTGGAAGGTCGGGTTCGCCGAGGTGTTGGGCACCGGGTGGGCGCACGCGTTGCCGCACTTGAGCTCGCACGTGACGGCGGAGCGGTTGCCACGGGTGTGGCCGGCCATGGGGAGGAGGCGCTTCAGCATGACGGGGTCCTTCGCGTCGTGGGGATGGTCCGGGATCCGGTGCCGGGCCGGAGACGACCCCGGGGTGAGACCGACCGGGGCCGCCATCACCCTGGCCCCTCGCTCCGAGCGGGGAGCCACGCCCAGGTGGCCGCGAGTTGAACTCTTCCCGGCCGCCGGATTTCGTCCCGTCGGCGTGCTGTAATCCGTCTCACATGCCCCGCGCCGACGGGGACCGGGCGGGCCCGTCAGCCCTGCGCGGCCAGCACCGCGTGGGCCGCTCGCACGCGGTCGGCCCACCACGCCTGCCGCGCCCCGTCCGCCCGGACGCGGTCGAGCAGGCCCGGGTCGGGGGCGGGTGCCCGCTCCCCCGGTGCCGGGAGGGCCCCCGCGCGGGGGCCCCAGGCCGGGGCGACGACGTCGTGCTCGAAGAGGGCCGCGGTGCCGAGCCCGCATGCGTGCGGCAGGGACGGCAGGCAGGCGGCGAGCGCGGCGCCGCCGGCAATGCCCACGGAGGTGTCCAGCGCTGAGGAGACCACCGCGGGCAGCCCCGCGGCCGCCACGATCGCCGCGGCCCGGCGCACGCCCCCGAGCGGCTGGACCTTCACCACGATCAGGTCCGCGGCCCCGGCGGCCGCGACGGCGAGGGGGTCCTCGGCCTTGCGGACCGCCTCGTCCGCGGCGATCGGGGTGGGGACGCCCCGGGCGCGCAGCTCCGCGCGGACCTCCGCGAGGTCGGTGATGCCGGGCACGGGCTGCTCCGCGTACTCGAGGCCCACGTCGGCCAGCGCGGTGAGCACGTCCACGGCCTCGGTGGGCGTCCAGCCGGCGTTGGCGTCGACGCGGACCTGCGCGTGGGGCAGCAGCGCGCGCACCCGCCGCACGCGGGCCAGGTCGGCCTCGCGGCTGCCGGGGACGAGCTCGCCCTCGGGGCCGTGCTCCGCCACCTTGACCTTGACCGCGGTGATGCCGTCGCCGTAGCGGGCCAGGACGGCCTCGACGTCGTCCGCGGCCACCGCGGGCACGGTGGCGTTGACGGGGACCGTCTCGCGGACCGGGGCGGGCCAGTCCTGCCAGCCGGCCTCGATCGCGGCGGCCAGCCACGCGGCGCACTCGTGCGGACCGTACTCCGGGAACGGGGAGAACTCGGCCCAGCCCGCCGGGCCGCGCAGCAGCAGGGCGTGGCGCAGGTCCGTGCCGCGGAACCGCACGCGCATCGGCAGGGCGACCGCGACGGCGTCGGCCAGCAGCTCCTCGATGCTCGGCAGGGCGGGACCGCCCGGCGCGCCGGGCAGCGGGGGCAGGGCGGGGGCGGTGCTCATGCGGCCAGTGTAGGAAGGGCGCTCGGCTCCCGTTCCGACGGGCGCCGGCGGGGTGGGGCTCCCGCGGCGGCGCCGACGCTCAGACGGCGCGGAGGTAGCCGAGGGCTCGGGCCAGGTCCACGGCGCGGTCGTGGGCGCCGAGCACCTCCTCCAGGCCGGCGACGACGGCGGTCGTCACCTCCTCGGTGAGATGCCAGTCGACGGTGAACGGGTCGTCGAAGCGCGCCCACGCCGTGCCCACGGCCGCGAGCGCGCGGGTCATCTCCGTGAGGTCCCGGAAGACCGGTCGCGGCTCGTCCAGGCGGTCCTCCCAGCCCTCGTCTCCCGGGGCCATGAGCACCTGACCGGTGGAGGCCGCGTGGATGAACGGGTCGGCGCCCTGCTTGGCCACCACCGTCCAGTCCTCGTTCCAGTCCACCAGCAGGGCACCGGTGCGGTGGTTCCACCGGTAGCCGGCCTGCTCGTCCCAGAGGCGGTCCAGCGGGAAGAACATCACGGGCAGGCCGAGGGTGTCGATCTCCAGCCACTCCGGCCCCACGTAGCGGTAGAAGTCGGCCAGGTCCGGGGCGAGGGGCTCCTCGGCGGCCCACTCGATGGGCTCCTGCCGGCTCAGCCGGCCGAACGGGGCCAGGGCGTCCCGGGCGGCCAGCAGGTCCTCGGCCGAGAGACGGGGCCGGGCGCCCGGTTCGACGCCCGGGCCGGGCGCCGAGCCGGTGGAGTCGCGGAGGGCCGGGCGATGTCCGTGGGCGGGGGGCACGCGGGTCATGGCCCCAGGCTAGGCAGGCGGCTCAGGGGCGCGGAGGACGGGACGGCGACGGAGGCGTGACCGTCCGATGAAGCCTGCATGACGGCTGCGCGTCCGACACAATGGAACCCATGCCCCCCACCACCCGCGCCCCGCGCCGCCTCCCCTCGTGGACGTGGTGGCTGGCGCTGGCCGCGTGCGTGGCCGGCGTCGTGCTGGTCTACGCCGCCCTGGTGTGGTCCTCCGCCGGCCAGGTGCTCGAGTACCAGGTGTTCCGCGCCGTCGAGGAGCGCTACGGGGACACCGTGCCGGACGTGGCCTCCCAGGTGGTGCGGATCCTGCCGCTCGGGCTGGCGGTCGGCATGGCGCTGGCCTCGCTCGGCGCGCTCGCCGTGGCCCGGTGGCGGCGGCGGGGGCTGCTCGCCCTCCTCGTGCTGGCCGGGTCCAACCTCACCACGCAGCTGCTCAAGGCGGCGCTTCCGCGGCCCGAGCACGCCGACGGGGTCCCGTGGTCCGGCGGCAACTCACTGCCCTCGGGCCACATGACGCTCGCGACGGGCGCCGCGGTGGCCGCGCTGCTGCTCGTGCCCGCCCGGTGGCGACCTCTCACCACCGTCCTCGGCGCCGTGGTGAGCTCCTGCACCGGCGCCGTCGCCTACACGGAGGCCTGGCACCGGCCGTCGGACATGGCCGCCGCGGCGCTCGTGTCCGCCGCCTGGGGCCTGCTCGCCGTGCCGTTCGCCCGGTACGACGGCGCACCGCGGCCCGCACCGCGCGGCGCCCGCGGCGTGGAGGCCACGCTCTGGTCCCTGGGCGTCGCGGGCCTGGCGGCCGGGCTGACGCTGCTGGCCCTCACCCTCGACACCCCCGCGACCAGCGGCGCCGGCCCCCACCCGGCGGCCGAGCCGGCCGGGATCCTGCTCAGCGCCTCCCCCGCGGTCCTGCTGTGGGGCGCGCTCGGCACGGCCTTCCGCCGCGGCCGCGCGGACTGACCCCTCCCCGCACGCCCACCAGACGACGAGCCCTGCGATGTGGCGGCCATCCGCGAGGAATGGCCGCCACATCGCAGGGCTCGTCAGGGGCTGAGGCGGGCCGGGATCGTCCGGATCAGATCCGGGCGAGGGCCGCCGTCGGATCGTGGAGGCAGTCCGCCACGAACGTGAGGAACGCGCTCGCGGTGGCGCCGTCGGTGACGCGGTGGTCGAAGGTCACGGTCATCTCGGTGACCTTGCGGACCACGATCTCCCCGTCCACGACCCACGGGCGGTCGATGATCCGGCCGATGCCGAGCATCCCGACCTCGGGCACGTTGATGATCGGCGTGGCGCCGTCCGTGCCCAGCGGGCCGTAGTTGTTCAGCGTGAACGTGCCGCGGGTGAGCTCGGCCGGGGCGGCCCGGCCCGCGCGGGCGCGGCTGACGGTGTCGTTGATGGCGGCGGTGAGCTCGTCCGCGGACAGCTTCTCAGCGTGCTCGACCGACGGCACCATGAGGCCGCGGTCGGTCTGCACGGCCAGGCCGAGGTGGACGCCGTCGACCTCCACGATCTCGTCCCTGCCGTCCGCCCCCGCCTCGATGCGCGCGTTCATCACCGGGTACCGGCGCAGGCCGGCCAGGGTGAAGCGGGCGATCAGGCCGAGCAGCGAGGGCGCGTTCTCCGGGTCCTTCGCCTTGAGCGCGGCCCGCAGCTCGAGCAGGGCGGTGACGTCGACGTCCAGCCACGCCGTGACCTCCGGGACCTCGCGGCGCGAGCGGGAGAGCTGGTCCGCGATCACCTTGCGCACCCCCGTGATCGGGGTGCGGGCGACGACGGCCAG